>NZ_JBBNLV010000039.1:0-732 GCF_040092295.1 Collinsella sp. CLA-ER-H9 | reverse complement strand
ACTGTGCCGCGGTATGAGATACCCGAATTGCGACATACGAGCGCTATTCATGATATCGATTAATTTAATTTAGCGACACGTGGATATCCCGCGGGCCCGATGCGGTCCCGCAAGATACCACGGGCGCACGGCGGATGCCTTGGCACAGGGAGCCGATGAAGGACGCGGCAAGCTGCGATAATCCCCGGCGAGGAGCACACATCCTTCGACCCGGGGGTCTCCGAATGGGCGAACCCATGCACAGCAGTGTGCATATCCCCCCGCTGAACGCATAGGCGGGGGGAGGACGACCCGGGGAACTGAAACATCTAAGTACCCGGAGGAGAGGAAATCAATCTCGAGACTCCCCGAGTAGCGGCGAGCGAAAGGGGACCGATGGCCAAACCGGCGAGCGGGCGTACCCGGCAGGGGTTCCGCCGTCGGGGTTGCAGGGCCGCGCATCCGGGGGCTGCCGCCCCCGGGCGCAGGTCCGGCTGGGGAGCGGAACGGCATGGGAGGGCCGGCCGCAGCGGGTGACAGCCCCGTACGCGAACCCAGACCGGACGGCGCGACGCGGTCCCTGAGTAGGGCCGGGCACGTGAAACCCGGTCCGAACCTGGGTGGACCACCATCCAAGCCTGAGTACTACCCTGTGACCGATAGCGCACCAGTACCGTGAGGGAAAGGTGAAAAGCACCCCGGGAGGGGAGTGAAACAGTACCTGAAACCGTGCGCCCACGAGCAGTCGGAGCA
>NZ_JBBNLV010000038.1:0-781 GCF_040092295.1 Collinsella sp. CLA-ER-H9 | reverse complement strand
GTCCCGCGGGCCGCGAGGTGCGGTTCCGGAAGAGCTCGGGCGATTAGTGCGGCTCGGCTGAGGACGTCGCCGTCCTTGCACCTGCCGTCTATCGACCAGGTAGTCTACCTGGGCCCTTACCGGAAGGAGAACTAATCCCTGGAACGGCTTCCCGCTTAGATGCCTTCAGCGGTTATCCGCGCCGCACGCGGCTACCCGGCCGTGCCGTTGGTCGACAACCGGTTCACCGGAGGTGCGTCCACCCCGGTCCTCTCGTACTGGGGGCAGCCTCCATCGATTCTCCTGCGCCCACGGAGGATAGGGACCGAACTGTCTCACGACGTTCTGAACCCAGCTCGCGTACCGCTTTAAACGGCGAACAGCCGTACCCTTGGGACCTGCTCCAGCCCCAGGATGCGATGAGCCGACATCGAGGTGCCAAACCTTGCCGTCGATGTGGACTCTTGGGCAAGATCAGCCTGTTATCCCCGGAGTACCTTTTATCCGTTGAGCGACGGCCCACCCACTCGGGGCCGCCGGATCACTAGAGCCTGCTTTCGCACCTGCTCGGCTTGTGGGCCTCGCAGTCAAGCCCGCTTGTACTCTTGCATTCAAAAGGACGGTTGCCGACCGTCCCGAGCGGACCTTCGCGCGCCTCCGTTACCCTTTAGGAGGCGACCGCCCCAGTCAAACTGCCCGCCTGGCACGGTCCCCGAGCCGGTTGACGGCCTCGGGTTAGGACGCCGGTCGCGCGAGGGCAGTATTCCAAGGGCGGCTCCCCGGGGGCTGGCGCCTCCGGATC
>NZ_JBBNLV010000037.1:0-800 GCF_040092295.1 Collinsella sp. CLA-ER-H9 | reverse complement strand
CTACGGCCCCTACCAGCACGTTGAGAAGTTCATCCCCAGGCAGATCACCAACATCGTCGACGGCGTGCGCCCCAAGCTCTACGGAAAGGGCGAGAACGTCCGCGACTGGATCCACACCGAGGACCACAGCTCCGCGGTGTGGGACATCCTCACCAAGGGCCGAATGGGGGAGACCTACCTCATCGGGGCCGACGGCGAGAGGAACAATATCACCGTGCTGCGCATGATCCTCACGGCCATGGGCCGCGACCCCGAGGACTTCGACTGGGTCGCCGACCGCCCCGGCCACGACCGCCGCTACGCCATCGACTCCACCAAGCTCCAGCGCGAGCTCGGCTGGAGGCCGGCCCACACCGACTTCGCCGAGGGCCTCAAGGCCACCATCGACTGGTACGTCGCCAACGAGTCCTGGTGGCGCCCGGCCAAGGAGGCCACCGAGGCCCGCTACCGCGCCCAGGGGCAGTAGGAGGGGAGAGACATGGCAGACATCGCATTCGAGAAGGACCTCTCCGTCACGGAGACCGGCATCGGGGGCCTCAAGGTCGTCGACCTCGTCGTCCACGGCGACTCGCGCGGCTGGTTCAAGGAGAACTGGCAGCGCGCCAAGATGACCGCCCTGGGCATCCCCGACCTCCAGGTCGTCCAGAACAACATCTCCTACAACGAGAAGAGGGGCGTCACCCGCGGCATCCACGCGGAGCCCTGGGACAAGTTCATCTCCGTCGCCCGCGGCAGCGTCTTCGGCGCCTGGGTCGACCTCCGCGAGGGCAGCGCCACCTACGGCAAGGTCTACACGACCG
>NZ_JBBNLV010000036.1:0-800 GCF_040092295.1 Collinsella sp. CLA-ER-H9 | reverse complement strand
CTACGGCCCCTACCAGCACGTTGAGAAGTTCATCCCCAGGCAGATCACCAACATCGTCGACGGCGTGCGCCCCAAGCTCTACGGAAAGGGCGAGAACGTCCGCGACTGGATCCACACCGAGGACCACTCCTCGGCCGTCTGGGACATCCTCACGAAGGGCCGCACGGGGGAGACCTACCTCATCGGAGCCGACGGCGAGAGGAACAACATCACGGTCTTGCGCATGATCCTGGAGGCCATGGGAAAGGACCCCGAGGACTTCGACTGGGTCGCCGACCGCCCCGGCCACGACCGCCGCTACGCCATCGACAGCACGAAGCTCCAGCGCGAGCTCGGCTGGAGGCCGGCCCACACCGACTTCGCCGAGGGCCTGAGGGCCACCATCGACTGGTACGTCGCCAACGAGTCCTGGTGGCGCCCGGCCAAGGAGGCCACCGAGGCCAGGTACCGCGCGCAGGGCCAGTAGGAGGGGAGAGACATGGCAGACATCGCATTCGAGAAGGACCTCGCCGTCAACGAGACCGGCATCGGGGGCCTGAAGGTCGTCGACCTCGCCGTCCACGGCGACTCGCGCGGCTGGTTCAAGGAGAACTGGCAGCGCGCCAAGATGACCGCGCTGGGCATCCCCGACCTCAAGGTCGTCCAGAACAATATCTCCTACAACGACAGCCGCGGCGTCACCCGCGGCATCCACGCGGAGCCCTGGGACAAGTTCATCTCCGTCGCCCGCGGCAGCGTCTTCGGCGCCTGGGTCGACCTCCGCGAGGGCAGCGCCACCTACGGCAAGGTCTACACGACCG
>NZ_JBBNLV010000035.1:0-933 GCF_040092295.1 Collinsella sp. CLA-ER-H9 | reverse complement strand
CTGACGCTCCTATTTGGCAAGGTGTTTTTTAGAATCCTTTTTGCGCTCGGCCTCGAAGGCCTGCCTGTCCCAATCGAGCGGAAGTCCGGCCTCGACCCATGCCTCGTAGGCCCTCCTTATGGGCTTGAGCTCCCTTTGTCCCCTCTCCAGCATCGAGATGTACTTCTCGCTGGTTCCCAATATGGACGCCGCCCTCACCTGGCTGACCTTCGCCGCGCGCCTGGCCGCCACGAGCTCCGAGGCGTCCTCGGGCCTCCTGATCTCGTGCGGGTGCATCAGCGCCCGGTACGCCTCCCTGGCCACGTAGCGCTTGAGGCACCTCATGACCTCCCTGTCGCTCTTTCCCCGCCCCCTGGCCCTCTCGGCGTACTCGGCGGTCTCGGGGTCGCGCATGACCCTCTGCCTCGCGATCTCGTGCAGCGCGCTGTTCGCCTGCCGGTCGCCGCCCCTGTTGAGCCTGTGCCTCACGGTCTTGCCGCTCGAGGCGGGGATGGGGCAGGCCCCGCATATCGCCGCGAACGACGCCTCGGAGCGCAGCCTGCCCGGGTTGTCCCCGGCCGCGACCGCGAGCTTGGCCGCGCTCACGGGCCCGCACCCGTACATCGCCAGCAGCGCGGGGCAGTTCTCCTCCAGGGACGCCTCGATCGCGCGCTCCATGTCGAGCGCCGCGTCGCGCGCCGCCGCCCACAGGTCCGCCAGCGCGCCGAGCGCGGCGCCCAGCGCGCCCTCGGCGCGCACGGAGGGGAGCTCCTCCATCAGCCTCGGCCCTCCCATGCCGCGGAACCTCGACCTGAGCCCCTCCGGGGCGGTGGTGAGCAGCGACCTCGCGGTGTTGATCGCCGAGGTCCGCGCCTTCACCGCCCCGGGGTGCGCCGCGAGCATGCAGCGCACCCCGTCGACCCACCCGTCCTGGCTCTTGGGGGTCCCGAGCTT
>NZ_JBBNLV010000033.1:0-1547 GCF_040092295.1 Collinsella sp. CLA-ER-H9 | reverse complement strand
GGGGGGTGTTCCTATAGTTTTGTCAACTGGGCAATGCTGTTTTCGAGATTGAATCGCGACATGCTAACGCCAGGCCTTTCGGCCGATGGGCTCCAATCTGTTCGGAGCGCTTCGACTAGGCGGCGTAGGGCACCCTGTCCCGCATGATCGCGTAGATGACCTTCAGCCTCTTTCGTGCCAGCGCCTTGAGCGCCTTGCCGTGCGGCATGCCCCGCTCTCGGCACCTAGCGTAGTAATCGCCCCATCTTCCCTCTGTCCGGGTAAGGCAGTTGCACGAGAATATGAGCAGGTTCTTCAGCCTCTTGTTGCCTTGGCGCGATGCCGTCACCGAGGAGATCGAGGTCCCCGACTGGCGGTTGCGCGGCGCCAGGCCGCAGTACGACGCGAGCCTGTCGTGGCTTGGGAAGTCTTCGATATCTATGGAGATCGCGAGCTCGGAAGCGGTTTTGGGGCCGATCCCCGGCACCGTCAGGAGGCATCGGTAGGTATCGTCGCCCTCGAGGAGGGCGGATATCTCCGCCGTGATCACATCGATCTCCGCCGAGTTCTCGGAGATCCTGCGCGCGAGCAGCCTCACCGCCCGGTCCTCGGCGGCGATGGCCGCCGCGTCCGGCCTTGTCGAGGAGGCCGTCGAGCGGACGAGGGCCTCGATCTTGCCGCGCGCCGCCCCGCGCGTGAGCGCCGCCGCCCTGCGGGGCCCGGCGTCGGCCACCGACCAGGCCCCGCCGAGGGATGCCATGAGCCTCAGCTGGGGACCGTCGGACAGGTCGACCAACGCCTCGAAGGCGGGGCACGATTCCAGCAGGATGCTGCGCAGCCGGTTCTTGCTCCTGGTGTTTTCGCAGGTCAGGAAGTTTCTCTGGGCGGCCAGCGCCCTCGCCGCCGCGACCGTCGGGCCCGGATCCCCGACCGGCAGGAGTGCGTCGGGGATGCCCAGCGCCGTCTTCGCGATGACCATTGCGTCCCGCTCGTCGGTCTTGGCGTCGCCGGCGAAGAGCCTGGCGGCCCCGTGTGCCGCGAGTCCCGGCAGGTACGCCGCCGACATCCCGGCCGCCTTGGCGCGGGCGAGCGCGAGGGCGCCTATGTTGCGCGACTGGTCGACGACCACGAGCGCGTCGGGGAAGCGGCCGAACAGCGAGTCCAGATCGCCCTCCCTGTTCGCGACGGGGGCGCTCAGCAGTATCTCGCCGTCCCGGGTCGCGACGCATGCCCAATGGGACAATTTCCCGACATCGAGCCCGATGACGGCTTCCGGCATTCTAGGTGGTGCCACGGTGTTATCCTCCAATCGGTAGGCCGATCGGAACCCCTCCCTGCGACACCCACATTACCTGGCCGTGGCGCTTGCGCCCGGCAGTTTCCTATCAGTCGTCCGGAGCGGCGAGCGCCCCCGGTGGCAACACCCCCCGGGCCCTCTACGGGGCAGGGGCAGACGGCCATCCGGAGGCGCCCGATCGGCGGCCCCTCGGGGCTTGCCCGTATCGTAGGCAATGCGCCGAATGCTCGCCATCGAAATTTATCGGTGGCCCACTTCAGACTGTAATGGG
>NZ_JBBNLV010000032.1:0-1603 GCF_040092295.1 Collinsella sp. CLA-ER-H9 | reverse complement strand
ATGAAAGGCATCATCCTCGCCGGCGGGTCCGGCACGCGCCTGTACCCGCTCACGCTCGTGACCTCCAAGCAGCTGCTGCCGGTCTACGACAAGCCCATGATCTACTACCCGCTCAGCACACTCATGCTGGCGGGCATCCGGGACATCCTGGTCATCTCCACGCCGACCGACCTCCCCAACTTCGAGCGCCTGCTCGGGGACGGCTCGCGCTACGGCGTGAACCTGTCCTACGCCGAGCAGCCGAGCCCGGACGGCCTGGCGCAGGCCTTCACCATCGGCGAGGAGTTCATCGCCGGCGAGCCGTGCGCGCTGGTGCTCGGCGACAACATCTTCTACGGCAACGGCCTGTCGCGCCACCTGACGCGCGCCGTCCAGAACGCCGAGTCGGGGCGCGCCACGGTGTTCGGCTACCACGTGGACGACCCCGAGCGCTTCGGCGTCGTGGAGTTCGACCGCGAGGGGAGGGCCGTCTCCATCGAGGAGAAGCCCGAGCGCCCCAAGAGCTCCTACGCCGTCACCGGCCTGTACTTCTACCCGGGCGACGTCGCCGCCAAGGCGCATGAGGTGGAGCCGTCCGCCCGCGGCGAGCTGGAGATCACCACGCTCAACCAGATGTACCTGGAGGAGGGGACGCTCTCCGTGGTGACCCTCGGCCGCGGCTACGCGTGGCTGGACACCGGCACCATGGAGAGCCTGCACGAGGCGGCGGAGTTCGTCCGCGCCGTGGAGCACTCCCAGGACCTGCCGGTCTCGGTCCCCGAGGAGATCGCCTGGGAGAACGGCTGGATCACCACCGAGGGGCTCAAGCAGGCCGCCGAGGCCTACGGCAAGTCGGTCTACGGCCGGCACCTCAAGAAGGTCGCCGCCGGCGAGATCGTCAACAGCCCGCGCGAGTACTAGGAACCGAGGAGATAAGAACATGGCAGAGGAGACCTTCTCCCCCAAGAACATCATCGTCACGGGCGGCTGCGGCTTCATCGGCAGCAACTTCGTGCACTACGTGGTCGACAACCACCCTGGGGTGCACGTCACCGTCCTGGACAAGCTGACCTACGCCGGCAACCCCGAGAACATCGCCGGTCTGCCCGCCGACCGCGTGGAGCTCGTCGTCGGCGACATCTGCGACGCGGAGCTGCTGGACAGGCTGGTACCGGGCCACGACGCCATCGTGCACTACGCCGCGGAGTCCCACAACGACAACTCCATCGCCGACCCCGAGCCGTTCCTGCGCACCAACGTCGAGGGCACCTTCCGCCTGCTGGAGGCCGTGAGGAAGTACGGCATCCGCTACCACCACGTCTCCACCGACGAGGTCTACGGCGACCTGGCGCTCGACGACCCCGCCAAGTTCACCGAGGAGACTCCGTACCACCCGTCCTCGCCGTACAGCTCGACCAAGGCGAGCTCCGACATGCTCGTGCGCGCATGGACCCGCACCTACGGGCTTCGCACCACGATCTCCAACTGCTCCAACAACTACGGCCCCTACCAGCACGTTGAGAAGTTCATCCCCAGGCAGATCACCAACATCGTCGACGGCGTGCGCCCCAAGCTCTACGGAAAGGGCGAGAACGTCCGCGACTGGATCCACACCGAGGACCAC
>NZ_JBBNLV010000031.1:0-1621 GCF_040092295.1 Collinsella sp. CLA-ER-H9 | reverse complement strand
GGTTGATTTTCAATCTCAACGCAACAGCCTGAACGGGCCCCGCGTTTCCGCAGCTAGCGCAACGCGGGAATAGCTCCCGGCACCTGGCCGTCGCATCGTTTCCGCAGGTGGAGAGGCTATGAAGGCCGGTGCCCCCATGCCGCCGCCGCATGCTCCGCCAGCCCGCCGCGCAGCCGTTCCGGACTCAGCGCAACGGGCCCTCCGGCCCATGTCCCGGCCCGCCGCCTATCCCGCCAGCGGCCCCTCGCCCCTCGCGGCCCTGGCCCTGTCGATGCAGCCGGGCGTGAGGTCGAGCTCGCCGGGCGCCAGCTCCTCTATCCCGAACGCGTCCATGAGGGCGGAGGCGTCCTCCCTGAGGGCCATCCGCAGCACGCGCGCCGGCGTCAGGAACCCGAGCGCCCCCCTCGGCTCGGAGTTCACCTGCGACATGAGCAGCGCGCAGTCCGCCGCCGTCAGCCGGTCGAACCTGACGCCGGCGCCCTTGGGCAGCAGCTTCCTGATCTCCACGTGGTTCTTCTCGCACGCGCCCTTCTGCTGGCTCTGCCGGGGGTCGCAGTAGAAGAGCCTGGTCTCGCCGTCCCGCTCGCCGATCAGCGCCGCGATGGCGCCCTCGTCGGCGAACTCGCTCCCGTTGTCGGTGAGCACGGCGCCGAAGGCGCGCCTCGCGCCGTCCTCGCCGAGGACCCCGCGCAGGGAGGAGAGCGCCGCCAGGACCGAGGCGCACGTGCCGTCCGGCAGCGGCAGGGCCAGCTGGAAGCGGCTCGGGCGGTGCAGGAGCGTGAGGAGCCTGGCGGAGTCGCCCCTGGAGCCCTCGACGGTGTCCATCTCCCAGGCCGCGGCGCAGGCGTCCTCTCCGAGCGCGAGGAACGACGCGTGCGACCTGCGCGACGAGTGGGACGTCGCCCTCCCCGGGGCCCGGCGCGACCTCGGCCTGTAGCCGACCTTGCGCCTGAGCTCCATGTTCGTCATGCCGTCGTAGCCGGCGTCCACCCACCTGTAGACGGTGGAGGCGCTGAGCCCGGGGGTCGTCGCCGCTATCTGCTGCGGGGAGAGCCCGCGCGCGAGCCCGTCCCTGATGGCCGCGAGCTTGGCGGCGGCGCCCTCCTCGGTCTCGTCGATCCCGGACCTGCTCGCCGAGAGCTCGGCGTCGGCCGCCTCCTGCGCCCTCCTGGCGCTGTAGAACACCCTGGGCCTCCTCGAGCAGCCGTAGCCCCTCCTGTGCGAGCAGCCGTTGCAGCACCTCGGCCACGCGGAGAGCCTGGGGCAGGCCCCCGAGAGGTCCGCGGGCGCGGGCTCGCCGTAGCGCGAGCGCGGCGCGGTGACGTAGCGGTGCGCCGCAACCTCCCTGGTCACGGTCGAGGGCGACCTGCCGAGCTCCGCGGCGATATCGCGGGCGCTGCGGTTGCGGTCGAGCATCCTCTCGACCGTGTTCCTCTCGTGCCTCGTGAGCCTCCCGTACGACCTCCCGGACGGCTTGGGTCTGGACATTTCGGCCTCCCTCCATCGCGGGCCGGGGGATTCCGGCCCCTCTGGGGTTGCCTACCCGGATTCGCGACTCAGGACTCAGCGCAACGCGTTGCGCTGAGTCCTGAGGCTGTTGCAATGAAGATGAGAATCAAGG
>NZ_JBBNLV010000030.1:0-1736 GCF_040092295.1 Collinsella sp. CLA-ER-H9 | reverse complement strand
CGGCGCGCCACGGGTCAAGATGCACTAGGCCTGGACGAAGTCCGGGCCCGCGCCTTTAGACGCGAGCCCGGGGCCCGTGGGTTATACCCTAAGAGCAAACCACCCTTTTTAAGGGTGGTTCTGATTTACCCGGCACTTGGGGACGTTCCTTATCTGCCGGCAGTTAGGGACACTCCTGCCATGCATTTGATCCTTTGAGGATGGAAGAAAACGGGTTATTAGGTTTGCTGCGGTGCCGACTCGGCCTGTCGGTTACAAAACTATGCCGGTTTACTACGATGAATCGCATTCTTTCAACTATGGATAGAACGGCGTTATCAAAGCCACAGGTAGAAAGCTTGTCATTTTCTGCTAATAGCAAATGTGGTCGGTCCTATCGGTTTTACCGTAGTAAACCGGCATAGTTTTGAAAGGGCACTGTTCGACTAGCAGCGTTATGGAGCTTCTGCATGCCCTCCCGTTCGGTTTTTCGCTGGGTGGGTATACTTCCATCCGCAATACAGGCCGGAATAAGGAGGTATCCAAATGCCGGGCAACGGATTGATTCAAAAGGGAGACGCGCACGAGATGACTCATGGGCGTCCTGTCCAGATAACCGAGCACACGACGGTAACCGAGCTGCAGCCCAGCCTGTCCGATGTCGTGTGCGCAAACAAAAAACTGCAGATTGGCTTTATCGTTGCGCTCGTGGTACTGGCGCTGTTGTCGGGCTTTGTAGCTCGTCCGCATTTTGCCGATACCAAGACCTGGGACTCCACCATCGAGGTCATCGATCAAAAGAAGGGCAATGTTTTGGCGCTCACGACCTCGTGCGTCGCCCTATCTGCGGGTATCACTGCGCTGCCGGGCGATACGGGAACGCCAGTTGCCGAGCAGCTCGCGCAGCTTTCGGGAAACTTGGGTATCGTGCTTGCCGTGCTCTATCTTGAGAAATATCTGCTGACTATTTTGTGGTCGGTTGGCCTGGGCATCCTGATTCCGTTTGCGCTGGTGCTCTTTGCAGTGTCGCTTGGTATTCACGGACGCTGGAGCACCAGCGGCGTCATTCGCCGCGTGGCAACGCGTGTGCTGGTGGTCGCCATAATTGGCATGGCGTTGGTGCCTGCAAGCGTATGGGTGTCGCAAAAGGTCGACGAAACGTATCGCGTTAGCATCGAGGCGGCCGAGCAAAAGGCGACCGACGCTGCGAGCGCGGCAGATAGCGATAGCTCCAAAACAAGCAAGAAAAAGACCGAGTCCACAGAGTCCAAGAACGTGCTTGAGCAGCTTGCCGACGGTGCCTCGGGTCTCGTCACGTCGGTGACCAGCGGCGCCAAGCAGATGACCGATGAAATTGTGCGGCAAGTGACCGATCTCATCGAAGGCGTCATCGTGATGATCGTGACCTCGTGCGTGATTCCATTGCTGGTGCTCGCGGCGTTTTTGTGGCTGGGGCACGTGCTACTGGGGATTGATATTTCCGGCCCGGCGAACTATCTGACGGGTCGCTTTCTGAGCGCTCCGTCCAAGCACGCCAAAAAGGGCGGGCAGTCCGAGTAGCTAAAACAGCTGTATATACCGGGGAATACCGCCGAAGGGCGGCCGAGACACGTTCTCGGCCGCCCTTTTGTTCAAGACTTTAGTCTGCTGGCCGCGCAGCGGCCAGCTTTGAACCACCCGCTACGCGGGTGGAGACAAACGGCTTTACAAAGCCACCCCTCCGACCGATATTGACGATTGTTCAGGCCGTCAAGAAT
>NZ_JBBNLV010000002.1:0-266115 GCF_040092295.1 Collinsella sp. CLA-ER-H9 | reverse complement strand
TCGTAGAAGACGTGGGGGCGGCGCTTGCAGCCGATCGCGCGGTACCGCCCGCACCCGTTGCAGCAGCGCGGCCACGCGGCCAGGCGCGGGCATGCCGCAGACAGGTCGGCGGAGGCGTCCACGCGCTCGCCGCGCCTCTCCCTCGGCGCGGTCACGAACCTGTGCGACGCCACCTCCGAGCACACCGTCGAGGGCGACCTGCCCAGCTCCCTCGCGATCTCCCTGCATGACGCCCTGCGCTCCAGCATCCTCTGGACCGTGTCCCGCTCGTGCCTCGTGAGCCTTCCGTAGGCCCTCGGGACCGCCCTTGCGGAGCCCCTTTTCTTCTTTCCGGACATGCCGTCCTCCGATCTCCCGGGGCCGGCCGATCCGGCCCTCAGGGTATCGGGTTCCCACATTCATCCGCACATGTGCGGATGAATGTGGGAGGTGTTCGAATGAAGTCGATAATCAAGGTATAAATTGTTTCTGTTTTAGCAATATATGTTTGACAATACGTTTATAAAAGGATACTTTATAGTAAATAATATGCATGCAGCAAATAGCATCATTCATTTTGTTAGAAATTGCCCATGCTGTTATTGCAGCTGCATGTACTACAACGTACAGCGTAATTCTCCGCACGAAGCAGAAGACGGCTCCAATTCGATCGAGGCGATGACGCGTGATAGCTACTGGTCCTAAATCGAGCAAGACGGCTACAAACGAATATCGAATCTCAATTGAAGGTAACCCTTATCCGCATGCTCTAGCTCTCATCAACCCAGCGGGAGACAACCTCAACATCAAAAGACATGGGTTCACGGGTCCACTAGGACAGCTATTGAGTCTTAAATATACCGTTTATGACGATGCAAATGAAAAACTCTTTACTGTCGTCGACGGTGGTTTTAGTAACATGCCCAGGGTTGCGCTCATCATCGAACACAAGGAAGTTGCGGTGTTCGATTATGGCCTAAACAGACTTGAGATGAAGTGCGTAACGAACATACCGAATTACACAATAAAAGGTAACTTCCTATTTGGAGATTACGATATATTCAGTCAACGGGAAGTAAAGCTATCTTCAGTTAACGTCCTTCAATGTGATAAACAATCGTGCTTTAGCATACAGGTTTTGGATAAAGCCGAATTAGCCGTCGCAATTGGAATACCCACAGCCATTGCCCTTCTGAGGGCTCGGATTGAAGAGCATCTCGAATAAATCGCAAAAAGCAGTTCGTTGCAACGTTCAGGAGCTAGATATTTTTTCTGGCTCCTGCAACTGTATTACATAGAGAGGAAAAATATTGCGGCAAAGGGACAGCCCCTTTGCCGCATTCGGTTACTTTCGACAGCCCTCTTTCCAAGCCTCGGCCGCAACCTTCCAGCGAAAACGCAAGTCGCGCTCGCGGTCGATGAACATGATGGCAAACGCGACAAACAGCAGCACGCTCGCCACGACGATGGCGTGCAGGCCTATGCGCTCAATACACCAGTTGCCCAGCACGGCGCCAAACACAAAGGTAAAGATCACGCCAAAGTACAGCGCGCCGTTTTCCAAAAAGCCGCGCTTGTGGGTGATGATGTAGTCGTCCACGTTTTGCAGCGCGTTGCGCAAGTTGCCGATGCACATGGTCGTAGCGATGCCGTGACCGTGAATCTTGCGGAAGCTCTCGACTTGCATACCGCAGGCAAACGAAGTAAGGCAGTTGGCGAGCAAGTTGAAATCGCCGCCCGGGATAAAGCTCACGCCCAGCAAGATGACGGCTTCAAAAAACACCGTCACCTGGCGCCAGTGAATCACGCTGCCAAACCGCTCATGCACCAGGTCGGCAAGCATAATGCCCACGGCAAACGACACCACAGGGAAAAAATAGCGACCCGCAAGTGCCCAATTGCCCTCTGAGATGCTCACGCCCACGAGCAAGATGTTGCCCGTCTGCGCGTTGGCGAAAACATGGTCGCGCCCAATGTACGAATACACATCCATAAAGCCACCGGCAAGCGCCAAGATGATGCCCAGCTCAATAGACTCCGATATCTGCTTGGCACGCTGCATCGTCGTGCATCCTCCTTGTTGACGACTCTCTCGTGCGTTGGCGGAAACATAGCCGCCGTTCATACTGTAACCCATTGACAACATGGCGTGCGCGCGAGACGGGTTCTCCAACGCGCAGATACACAGTCTGGAAACAAACGGCGGGCGCGACGCCGACACCCGACGCCTCGTGTACTCCACCAGTCTTTTTAGCGCCGTCCCAAAAAGACTGGTTACAATTACGTGCAGCATACTAACAACGGGAGGGATCGTGGCAAAAAAGCCCCAGGACGCTCAGCACAACCAGCACGGCAAGCATGCCCAGCGCGGCCAGCAGCAAAAGCGCGGCGGCAAGGCCCAGGGCGGCCACGCCACTCATACTCCGGCTGCGCCCGCCCGCCCCTGGCGCCCGGGCCGCGATAAGTTCCTTCCCGTCAGCCGCGCCGACATGGATGCGCGCGGTTGGGACCAGTGCGACTTTGTATACATCTGCGGCGACGCCTACGTGGACCACCCTAGCTTTGGTATGGCCATCGTCAGCCGCGTGCTCGACGCGCACGGCTACAAAGTGGGCATTATCTGCCAGCCCGACTGGACCGACCCCGCCAGCATCACCGTGCTCGGCGAGCCACGCCTGGGCTTTCTCGTCAGTGCCGGTAACATGGACTCCATGGTCAACCACTACTCGGTGACCAAGCACCGCCGCCACACCGATGCCTACACGCCCGGCGGCGAGGAGGGTCACCGCCCCAACCGTGCCGTCACGGTCTACGGCAACCTCATCCGCCAGACGTTCAAGGATGCCCCCATCATTATCGGCGGCATCGAGGCGAGCCTGCGTCGCCTGGCCCACTATGACTACTGGCAGGACAAGCTCAAGCGCTCGGTACTGCTCGACTCGGGCGCCGACATCCTCATCTACGGCATGGGCGAACACGCGATCGTCGAGATCGCTGACGCGCTCGACGCGGGACTGCCTGTCGATCAGATCACCTATATCAACGGCACCGTCTACCGCACGGGTTCGCTCGACGAGGTCTACGACTACGACCTGCTGCCCAGCTGGGACGACCTTGCCGCTGACAAGCTCAACTACGCGCGCAGCTTTAACGTGCAGCAGCAGAATATGGACCCCATCACCGGACATCGCCTGGTAGAGCCCTACCCCAACAGCGTCTATGTGGTGCAGAACCCGCCGTCGGCGACGCTCACCACCGACGAGATGGACGAGGTCGCCGAGCTCCCCTACGCACGCGATTGGCATCCCGACTACGATGCAGCGGGCGGCGTGCCGGCCTTTGCCGAGATCAAATTTTCCATTAGCTCCAACCGCGGCTGTTTTGGCGAGTGCTCGTTTTGCGCCCTCACCTTCCACCAGGGCCGCGTGCTGCAGATGCGCAGCCACGACTCGATCATGCGCGAGGCCGAGCTGCTCACGCGCGATCCCGAGTTTAAGGGCTACATCAACGACGTGGGGGGGCCGACGGCCAACTTTAGCCGTCCTGCCTGCGACAAGCAGCTCAAGCACGGCGTGTGCAAGAACAAGCGCTGCCTGTGGCCGAGCGTGTGCAAGAACATGGTGGTCGACGAGAGCGGCTACACGCAGCTGCTGCGCGACCTGCGCCAGCTGCCGGGCGTCAAAAAGGTCTTCGTTCGCAGCGGCATCCGCTTCGACTACACCATGGCCGATGCCTCGGACGAGTTTTTACGCGAGCTGCTGGAGCACCATGTCTCGGGCCAGCTGCGCGTAGCGCCCGAGCACGTGAGCGACGCGGTGCTGTCCGTGATGGGCAAGCCGAGCCGAGCTGTCTACGACGCATTCTGCCGTAAATTTGAACGCTTGAATCGCGAATACGGACTCAAGCAGTATGTGGTGCCGTATCTGATCTCGAGCCACCCGGGCTCAACCATGAAGGAAGCCGTGGACCTTGCCGAGGCCGTGCGCGACATGGGCTACATGCCCGAGCAGGTGCAGGACTTCTACCCCACCCCGTCCACCATGTCGACCTGTATGTACTACACCGGCGTAGACCCACGCACCATGCAGCCGATCTACGTGGCACGCGACCCGCACGAGAAGGCCATGCAACGCGCGCTCATCCAGTACCGCAAGCCCGAGAACTACAAGCTCGTGCGCGAGGCGCTGGAAAAGGCCGGGCGTCGTGACCTGATCGGCTATACCAAGCATTGTCTGATCCGTCCCGTTCCGCCACGCCCGGGCGAGACGTCTGCCGGCGGCGGACACGGCACGGGCAAGAAGGGCGGCAAACCGCATGGTGGCGCTGGCGCCGCCGGCAAGGGGCCCAAGGGCAGCAAGGGTCACGGCGGCATGTCGCGCGCGCAGAACACCGCGGGCCGCAACCGTGCGGCGCAGGGACGACAGGGCGCCAACGGCGGCGGCAGGCGCAACTAGCGCGGCGAAGGCCAGCCGGCGTCTCATGGCCAGCCGGCGTCCTTTCATCGGCCAAGCGTGTTTTCCCTAAGGGAAACACGCTTGGGCTGTCTCCAGTCGTGATTTCCCTAGGGGGAACACGCTCAGACGCACCTAGCCGTGTTTTCCTTAGGGGAATCACATTTACTGACGGGAGCGAGCCAGCTGGCACGTCAGTTTGAGCGACCGCATCGCCTCTACCAGTACGAAGCCGGCGATCGCGACCGTGATTATCACGTCGAACGGCGTGTTCACAAACCAGAGCAACGTCATGAGATACGACCCGGCGTTAAAGGCAAAGTGCAGCAGGATCGTGTAGCGGAGCTTTCCGGTGGTCACGAGCACCCAGCCAAAGACCAGACCGGCGGCGCCAGCGTAGCAGCCCTGCACCCAGTTCATATGCATAAAACCGAAGATTGCCGCCTGCAGCACAATCGCCGCGGCGATACCCCACGTACTTGGGGCCGCCCAGGGCACCATGGCGCCGTCCTGCGCGCTCGCACGGCGCCGGCGCTTCCAAAGTGGGCGGCACTGCGGATTAAACGCTCGGAGCGAAAACTCAAAAATAATGCCGCGCACCAGCAGCTCTTCACAAAATGGGGCGCCGAGCACCGTAGTCAGGACGGCGAGATAGCTGGTGTCGCCCATGCCTGTTTCCTCGACAAGCTCGCTGTAGTCAGCCGCGGCATCGGGCAACAGCGACAGCACGGCGTCGGTCACGTAGCCAACGACTACCTGCAGGGCCAGGCCAATCACGATAATGCAGGCGATGCGTTTCCACGCCCCACGCGCTCCCCCGCCGAGCGGACGCTCGCTTTGCCAGCGTGCCATAAACGAACGCGGCCACAGATAACGCCACCACAGCAGTGCCATCAAAAACGACGCCGTCTGCGCGGCGGCTTGAAGCAATTGAATATCGAGGTCATCGATCGAAAAACCCATGAACACCGATGCGACGCCAAGGGCGGAGAACAAAACGACGCTCAGGGCAATATCGGCAGCGACGACGCCAAAACAGGCAAGCGCCCAAATCATCGCATTGAGCATGCCAACCTCCTCAAAACCGTTCCCTAGTTCTACCACAACTCGGCAGAGAGCTGATCCCATGGGGACGGAGGAAAACGGATCACTTATTGATGAGAATCAGGCGCAGTGCCAAAGGCCCCGCTGGGCGAAATGTCGAACGGGAAGGTGCCGCAGCGGTTGAACGCAGCGATAAACATGCGGATGGCGTTGGACGGCGTGGTGCCCACGAGTTGGGTTGCCGCCGCGAAGGCCGCCTTCTCCTCGGGCAAGACCTTCGCGACAACCGGGGTCATGTGTTCTGCCATGGCGCTTCCTTTTTGAAACGACGGTGGTGCGGATAGATGCGGGCCACGCGGCTGGGCGACAGGCTGTGAAGGCAACCCGATTGGCCCGCATCTGGAGTGTGTTTCTACGGCGTTGGTATTACTTGGTATTCCTAAGTATTACCCCGCAGATAGAATACCATACCCGACCCCATGGGGACGGAGAAAAAACGGATCATTTTGTTGCTGAATAAGTATTTAGAGCGTGATGATATCCGAGATATTGAGGGCCTGAGCGTCGACGGCATCGTGCGTGGCAAGCAACAGCATGCGGCCGTCGAGCAAGTCGAGCACGACCTCGGCGCATGCGTCGCGCGCAGCGGTATCTAAACCGGTAAAAGGCTCGTCAAGAATCACCGCGCCGCCCGGGCACAGCAGGGCTCGAGCGATCTCGACGCGACGGCGCTGTCCGCCCGAAAGCTCGGCCACGCGAGCATGTACATCGACCCCCGGCACCAGCAGGCGCAACAGGGCTGCAGCACTCGAGGCATCCACGCGCGCGCCGGCACACACCAGCACGTTATCCAGGGCAGAAACGTCCTCGACTAGGCTCACATCCTGAAACACCATGGAACACGGCGTGCACTCCCCCGCCGCCAGCGCAAGCAACGTCGACTTGCCCACACCCGAGGCGCCCATCACGCAGGTGCGCCCACCGGCGGGCACACGAAGCACCAACCCGTCGAGCGCCGGCGCCCAGTGCGCGCGATCGCCCACGGCAAGCGCAAGCTCCGCTGCAGCGTCGTCGCCAGCAGGGCCGCCCACACGCCCGCGAGGACCATGCCCATGCGCCTGCACGGCCGCGCGCCACGCCACGGGCCCCGAAACCCGCAGCAGCCACACCAGCACGCGCTCGCACGCCCACGAGGCAGCAACGACCAGCACGGTCCACGCCAGCAGGTCCGCCGTCTCAATCAAAAGCTTTGCCTGATAGATGCGTTCGCCCACGGTGCCCGTCGCCATGCCGATCAGCTCCGCCGCCACACCGGCCTTCCAGCTCATGCCGATCACGGCGCGGGCGCACGAAAGCACAAACGGCAGAACTTCGCGCCAGGTGTGAGCGAAGAACAGTCGCCAGCCCCACACGCCATGCAGGCGAAACATCCGCTCCTGTGGCTTATCCGTTTGCGTCAAACCCTCGACCAGCGAGAAATACACGCCCGGCAGCGCCATCAAAAAGACCGCCGCGATGCTCACACGTGCCGACCCCAACCAAATGAGCAGCAGGACCACCACGCAGGCAACCGGCGTCGCCTTTACAAACGACAGCGCCGGAGCCACCAGGTGCGCAAACGCACGCGACCGCACCGAGACTCCCGCCAGCAAACCACCGCACACCGCGGCAAGCGCTAAACCGCCCAGAATCCGCGCACCCGAGCCCGTCAGAATCGCCCACGTGCCGGCATCGCATACCAGCCGCAGCAACGCCACCACAACAGCGCCCGGCCCCGGCAAAATCAACGGCTGCGCCACGAGACCCGCCACCAGCACCCACACGGCAAGCCAAAAGGCGGCGACGGCACCTGCTGCCGCCACCGCCTTCATGCGCTCTGTCATTTGTCGAGCAAACGCACGCACGGGCTACTCCATGTAGTAGAAATCATCAACCGGGAGCTTGCCGCCCACGGCGCTTGCATCCGCATCGGCCAGCACCTGCAGGTACCCACCGAGCGCCGCCTTCATATCTTTCCCCGTCTGGCACACAAGCATGCACCCGGGAATCGCCTTCTCGGCGATCTTGGCGTTGTCCACGATGCCCGCATCGACCACGGCCTGCGCCCAGTCTGCCGGCGCCGCATTGACGGCTTTCACGCTCGCCTCATGGCAGCGCAAGAATTCCGCCACGGCCTCGGGATGCTCCTCGACAAAGGCACGGCGCACCACGGTCACGCCCGTCAGCAGGCGCGAACCCGTGTCACCCGCCAGCTCATCCCACACATCGGTCAGACTTACCGGAGCCGACAGCTTGCCTTCGCTCTTTGCGATGGCAGCGGTCTTGAACGGCTCGGGCAGCACGCCCACGGCAGACGGATCGGCAAGCAGCGCCGACAGCACCTCGGTGGGCTCGCTCTTAAACTCAAGCGCCACCTGGCCGGTCAGGCCCGCGCGCTCCAGCAGGTGGTTCATGACGTACTCCGGCGTGGTGCCCTTGCCCGTCATGTAGACGGTACGACCCGCCAGATCGCCAAACGAGGCAACGTCCGCGTTACCCGTCACCACGTTCAGCACGCCCAGCGTGTTGATGTCGATGACCTGCACCGCGCCCTCGGTCTTGTTGTAGAGCACGCTCGCCACGTTGGCCGGCACCAGGGCAATGTCGATATCGCCCTGAATCACCTTGGGCACGATCTCGTCAGCTGCGGCGCTAATCGCAAAGTCGAACTCGTTGTCCGTGGCACCGTCGGCCGCCCGGTCCATAAACTGCACCAGACCGATCGACGTCGGACCCTTGAGCGAGGCGACGTGCACCTCAACCGGCTCCGCGGCGGCACCGGCGCCGTCCGTGGCAGCCGAGCCCGCAGCAGGCCCCGCCCCCGCAGCACCGCCGCCGCAGCCAGCCAGCGCGAGCGACAACGCGCCGGCGGCAAGCGCCGAGGCAAACCCTCGGCGCGACATCTCAACAGTAAACTCGCGCATCGCTAGCACGTCCTCTCGTTAGGCATCGACCACGCGTGATGGTCGGTATGCAGTAGCTGCTCGGCCAGCGGCGAGAGCGGCGCACCCAAGAACTCGCGATAGCATGCCAAAACATCGGGGTTCTCGTGAGAGAAGCGAATGTCGGCCGCCGCATCGAGGCCCCACAGCACCTGGCCGCGCTCGGCTGCCAGCTCGCAGCCGTCGTGGATGGGCTGACCGCCGCCACCGACGCAGCCGCCCGGGCACGCCATGACCTCAACGAAGTCATAGCTCACACGGCCGTCGCGAATCGCGTCGAGCAGACGTGCCGCGTTGCCCAGCCCGTGTGCCACGGCGACGCGTACCTTGTTTCCATCGATATCGGCCACGGCTTCCTTCCAGCCGTCCAGGCCGCGCACGTCGGTAAAGAAGTCCGCATCGGGGTTCTTGCCCGTCACCAGGTAATATGCCGAGCGCACGGCGGCCTCCATCACGCCGCCCGTGGCGCCAAAGATCACACCCGCGCCCGTGCCAAAGCCCAGCGGCGTATCGAGCGGCTCCTCAACCAGCGTGTCCACGCTCACGTGGCTCGCGCGGATCATGCGCACCATCTCGCGCACCGTCAGCGCAACGTCCACATCGGGCGTACCGTCCTCGCCCACCATGCTCGGCAGCGCGCACTCGGCCTTCTTGGCCGTGCACGGCATAACGGACACCACAAACAGGCGCTCGGGCTCCACGCCCAGCACCTTGGCGTAGTACGTCTTGGCAATGGCGCCGAACATCTGCTGCGGCGACTTGGACGTGGACAGGCTGTCGACAAACTCCGGATAGCGCGCCTTCACAAAGCGCACCCAGCCCGGGCAGCAGCTCGTAAACATGGGCCAGCCGCGGCTGTCGCCCTCGCCCTTGGCGGCGGCACCCAGGCGCTCGAGCAGCTCGGAGCCCTCCTCCATAATGGTGAGGTCGGCCGAGAAATCGGTATCGAACACGTACTCAAAGCCCACGCGGCGCAGCGCGCAAGCCAGACGCTCAACGGTTGCCTTCTCGCGCGGAATGCCGAGTTCCTCGCCCCAGGCGCTGCGCACGGCCGGCGCGATTTGCACCAGCACGATCTTATCGGGATCGGCGAGAGCATCGAACACGGTCTCGGTGTCGTCGCGCTCGCGCAGCGCGCCCGTCGGGCAATGCGTGATGCACTGGCCGCACGCGACGCAATCGGTCTTGCCGATCGGCGCGCGCCCGCGGGTACCCACGGCGGTGTGCGTGGCGCGGTTGGTCAGGTCCCAGATCCCTAGGCCCTGCACGTTCTCGCACACCTTGATGCAGCGCATGCATTTAATGCACTTATCGTTTTCGCGGATGATGGGAAAATCGAAATCCCAGCCCTCACCCGCCAAATGCCTTTGATACGGCAGATAGAAAATGCCCAGGTCGTTGGCGATGGTTTGCAGGTTGCAGTTGCCGCTGCGCACGCAGCTCGTGCACTGCGAATCGTGCTGGGACAGCAGCAGCTGCACGTTGGTGCGACGGGCCTCGCGGGCCTTGGGGCTGTTGGTGTGGACCACCATGCCGTCGAGCACGTAGTTGTTGCAGGCGGCAACCAGCTGGTCGCAGCCCTCGACCTCGACCACGCACACGCGGCAGCCGCCGATCTCGTTTAGATCGCGCAGGTAGCACAGGGTGGGAATCTGGATGCCGACGGACTTGGCTGCATCCAGGATCGTGGTGTGCTCGGGAACCACAACCTCGCAGTTATCGATAGTGAGCTTGACCATATTGTGCGCTCCGTTTTCGGTGTTGTCGCTGACGGTGGTTTTGTTGAGCTCTACCATTCCAGGTTCCTCCCTCCGCGGAACGCGCCAAAGCCAAAGTGGTCGCAACGCAGGCAGCGGCTTGCCTCCTGGCGTGCCTCCTGCTCGGTGAGACCCTGCTCGACCAGATTCCAATCGTGAATACGCTCGCCGGCCTCGCGCTCGCCCAGCTCGCAGCGACCGCACTCGTGCTTGCCCTTAAACTGGACGGTCGGCAGCTTCACGTCGAGCTTAATCTTGTGATCGAAGCCCAGGTAGCGGTCAATATTTGCCGAAGCCACGCGGCCGGCATTGATGGCGCGGATGACGGTGGCGGGGCCGGTCTGGCAGTCGCCGCCGCTAAAGAGACCATTAAAGTTGGGCACGGCGCCGTCCGAATTGGTGCCGATGCAGCCCCACTTGCAGGCAATGCCCATCTCCTCAAACGGCTTGGAATCGATGTCCTGGCCGATGGCGACGAACACGCGCTCGCAGGGGATGACACGCTCGGGCGTGGCGGCGGCACGCGGAGCCGGACGACCGCGGCGGGGTTCACCGATAATCTGCGGCTGCACGCGCAGGCCGTTCACGCGACCGTCCTCGCCCGTCTCGATGGCAAGCGGGGCCGTCAGCTCCAGTACCTCGCAGCCCTCGGCCTGGGCACCGGCGATCTCGGCGTCCTGGGCCGTCATATCGCAGATGCGACGGCGGTATACGATGCTTACCTTTTCGGCGCCGCAGCGCACGGCAGAGCGTGCCACGTCCATGGCAACGTTGCCGCCGCCGATGACGCACACGCGCTGGCCGCTCAGGTTGGGCAGCTCGTCATCGCCGATGGCGCGCAGCATCTTGACGGCCGATTCCACGCCGGGCGCTTCTTCGCCCGGAAGGCCGAGCTTCTTGTCGCTGTGGGCACCGATGGCAAGGTAGGCGGCATCGAACTCGTCGCGCAGACGGGCGAGCTCCTCGCCGTTCACGGAATGGTCGAGTTCCACGTCGATGCCGGCGCTCAAAATCCAGTCGATCTCGGCCTGCAGGCGCTCGCGCGGCAGACGATAGCTGGGAATTCCGTAGCGCAGCATGCCGCCCAGGTGGTGGCGCTGCTCAAAAATGGTCACCTTGTGGCCCATCACGGCCAGGTAGTAGGCACAGGAAAGGCCGGCCGGGCCGCCGCCGATCACGGCGACGCGCTTACCGGTGTTGTCCACTACATGCGGCTTGTGGTCGTTGAGGTCGCTGTGCTCAACGGCAAACCGCTTGAGGGCGAGGATGTTCATGGGATCGTCGACCATGCCGCGGCGGCAGTGCATCTCGCAGGGATGCTCGCACACCAGGCCGCAGACGAGCGGCAGCGGGTTGTTCTTGCGGATGACCTTAACGGCATCGGCATAGCGGCCGGCCTCGACGAGCGAAATGTACCCGGGAATGTCGACGTGCGCCGGGCAGCCCGAGACGCACGGGACGCGGGCCTCGCGGTCAAAGCCGCAGGAGTGCTCGAGGATGTGGTGCTCAAAGTCGTCGCGGAAGCCGCGAATGGCCGTGAGCGCCATGGCGCCGGCCTCGTAGCCGATGGCGCAGTCGCTCGAAAGGTAGATGGTGCGGGCCGTGCGCTCAATCAGGTTGAGCGTGGACTCATCGGCGCGCCCTTCGAGCACATCGGCGAGCAGGTCGCTCAGCGCGCTCAGGCCCACGCGGCAGGGCGTGCACTTGCCGCAGCTCTGGGTGGAGCACAGGTTGACGAGCGCTGCCGTAAACTCAACGGGACACGGAGCGAGTGAACTCACCGCCAGACGACGTCCGAGCGTATCGTGCAGGTCGTCCATGACGGCTTGAGCGTGGCTGCGTTCCATAACATGCAGTCGAGCCATAAGATCCCCTCTCACATGGCAGCCCGGAGGCGAGGCCGGGCGAAATTGCTACACGCAACACACTGACCTATAAAGTTGTTTGGCAGCAACACGGTTCGGCAGGCGGTATGAAACGTCGTCCTCAGCGGTGAAATAGAACATTACCGCAGATAAATGCCATATTTGATAAAACGCGTTACCAAATAGCAATAGCCCATGTGGGCAAATAACGCCTTACTATTTTTCCTATCTGATCCGTTTTCCTCCGTCCCCAAGGGGTCATATGATCCGAAGGGGGCGAAGGAAACCGGATCATTTTTGGTTCAAAGGAGTCAGGCCGCCTTGCACCAATCATGAGTTGCGGTGAAATAGGGACTGAAAAGCCGCTCAAAAGGCCAAAACAGTCCGTATTCCACCGCAACTTCAAGACGTTGGTGCAGATCAACCTGACCTCTTTGCACTAAAAAGGGCCCCGGGCATAATCTGCTCGGGGCCCAAACTCGTCTCGCCTTACCGCGCGACGCGTGTGTTACTTGCGCTTGCCGCCACCGTCACCGGGGCGACGGGAGCTGCCGCCGCGCTTGCCACCACGGCTGTTGCCATAGCTGCCACGGTTATCGCGACCGCCGGCGCGGCCGCCACGGGAGCCGGCCTGGTTACCGCCGCGACCACCACGATAGCCGCCGCGACGCTCCTCGCGGGTATCGTCGTAGTTGCGCCAGTCATCGCGACGATCGCGGCTGGCACGAGGATCTCGACGATCGCGCGACTCACCAGAACGGCCGGCGCCGCTGCGCCCGCCATTGCCGCGAGCACCCTCGCGACGCTCGCCACCGCGGCCGCTACGCTCTTCAAAGCGCTTGCCGCCACGGGACTCACCGCTGCGGGTGCCACGCTCACCGCGGCCCTCGCCGCCACGACGCTCGTCACGGCCACCGCGCTCGTCATTGCGACCGGAACGACGACGATCGCCCGAGCCACGCTTGCCGCCACGCGAACCACGGCCCTCGTCTTCGCGCTCAACACGACGACGACCGCCACGGTCCTCGTCCTCGCGGCGACGGCGATGTGCCTCGCCCTGGAACTGCTTGGCACGGCGCTCGGCGCGGTTGCCGCGCGGGACCTGCTCAATGGCACCAGCACCACCGCGCTCCTCGGCAGCCACCTCGCGGGCTACGCTCTCCACAGCCTCGTCCACGCGAGCCTGAACGCCCTCGCGCACGCGGGTCTTGCCGCCGCGCTTGGGACGGCTCGGACGCTCGCCGTCGCCGCGACGCTCGTCGCGACCGCGGTTGGAACGACCGGCCACATCACCGTAGTCATCGCCGTTGCGCTTGCCGTCGCGACGTGCCTGCTCGAGCTTCTTCTTGCTCTTGGACTTGCCGCGCTTGGTCTTCTTCTTCACCTTAAAGGCCGAAGGGTCGCGCTCGGGATCAACCGCAGGCGGGTTGGGACCCACATGCAGGTCGCCGGCCTCGTAGATGTCGGCGGTCTTGTCCATGAGCTTCTCAATCTCGTAGAACTCGTCCACGTCCTGCTCGGTCACAAACGTAATGGCCCAGCCCAGCTCGCCGGCGCGGCCCGTACGGCCAATACGGTGGATGTAGTCGGTCGGCTCGGCTGGCACGTCAAAGTTCACGACGTAGCGCACGTCGCTGATGTCGATGCCGCGGGCAAGCACGTCGGTTGCCACCAGCACGTCGACGGTACCGTCGCGGAAGGCCGAAAGGGCACGCTCGCGCTGGGCCTGGCTGCGGTTGCCGTGAATCGCGGCGGCCTTGATACCCTTGCGCTCCAGGCGACGGCAGCAGCTGTCGGCGCGGTGCTTGGTGCGCATAAAGACGATCGTGCGCTCCGGGCCTTCCTTTTTGAGGAACTCGGGCAGCAGGTTGTTCTTGGCCTCGATGGACACCGGGAACACAAACTGGTCGACGGTGTCGGCGGTCGACGTGGCCGGTGCGATCTCCACGCGAGCCGGGTCGCTCACCAGGTCGGTGATCTCGCCCACGGCTTCCTCGTCGAGGGTCGCCGAGAACAGCAGCGTCTGACGCTCGGCCGGCGTCTCGCGCACAATGCGGCGGACGGCGGGCAAAAAGCCCATGTCGAGCATGCGGTCGGCCTCGTCGAGCACCAGGACCTTAACCTCGTCCAGGTGGCAGGCACCCTGCTCGATCAGATCGACCAGACGGCCCGGCGTGGCGACCAGGATGTCGCAGCCGTACTTGAGGGCAGCGGTCTGCGGCTTGTAGCTCACGCCGCCCACGACGGTCACGGCAACATGGCCGGTGACGTCGGCGATCTTGCTCGCGACTTCGTCGATTTGCTGGGCAAGCTCGCGCGTAGGGGTGATGACGAGCATCACGGGGCCACGGCCGTTGCCCTCGGGCCTCTTGGCACCGCGCCGGCGGTTGCGGCCGCCGCGCTCGCGCACGGGTTTGGGAGGAGCGATGTGCTCCAGATTGTTCATGGTCGGCAGCAAAAAGGCGGCCGTCTTGCCGGTGCCGGTCTGAGCGGCGGCAAGCAAGTCGCGGCCCTCGAGCACCACGGGGATCGAACCGGCCTGCACGGGCGTCGGCGCCGTGTAGCCCAGGTTCTCGATAGCACGGAGCATTTCGTCGGAAAGGCCCAGTTCGTCAAAGGCGGGCAGGCTCTCGGTAGCGGACTCGACGGCCTGGGCGGCACTGGCCTCATCGGCGGCATCGAAGGCAGCCTGGGTCATGGCCTCGCGGGTCTCGTCCAGAATCTCGGCGTCCGTGACGTCGGATACAGAATTACGCATATGTTGTTGTTCCTTATCTGCACGCGCAATGGGCACGGCATGCGGCCGCGCGGGCGTGCTTGGTAGTGCGCTAATACATACAAAAACAGGTGCGCACAGAGAGGACGTTGCTCAGCACGCTGGCGATCGCTTTGGCAGCCCTATCACGCGCCGTCCAGACGCAGCAGCTCTAAGCGATGGAGCAGATTCGCCGCGGGTTAGTATACCCGTGCTTCGCATGCCCCCACGTAAACCACAGATGACGAGGCGGACGGGGCGGGTCTAGGCCGCCTCGTCTCAATCTGTAACAGTTAGAGGCCATTCGCCCTGCTAGATGTTACAGATTGAGATGTTTGACAGGAATGGTCAACGACTGAGCAGCTGTCCCCAACTGTAATAGATCTTCATACTATTATCTTCCCACTGGACACCCCCAGGGGGTATGGGTGTATAGTATCGGTAGGTTAACAATTCCAACACCGAACTACAGAAAGGAGAAGCCATGGCTCAAGATAAGTTCGACGTGGGCGGCATGACGTGCGCCGCCTGCCAGGCGCATGTTGACCGCGCCGTGAGCAAGCTCGACGGCGTCCAAAGCGTCGCGGTCAATCTACTCGCCGGTTCCATGCTGGTGGACTACGACCCCGCGCAGGTCAGCCCCGATGACATCTGCACCGCCGTCGATCGCGCGGGCTATTCGGCCTCGCCCGTCAGCACGGGCACCGATGCCGCCGGCTCAAGTGGCAGCGCGCAAGCCAGGTCCGGCGCCGCCCATATGGAGTCGCCGACCAAAAAGTTGGAGGCCGCTGCCTCTGCCATGCGCACCCGCCTCATCGTCTCGATCGCATTCCTCATCCCACTGTTCTACATAGGCATGGGGCACATGCTCGGCTGGCCGCTGCCCGGCATTTTTACCGACCACACGCACAGCATGACGCTCGCCCTCACTGAGCTCGTCCTGCTCATCCCCATCGTCTATGTCAACGACGCGTACTTTATCAACGGGTTTAAATCGCTCGCGCACGGCGCGCCCACCATGGACGCCCTTATTGCCGTGGGCGCCACCGCTTCCATCGCCTGGTCGCTCTACGCCATATTCATCATGGCCGACCAATTAGCCGCGGGTCAGGTCCACGAAGCCATGATGACAGGCATGGACAATCTGTATTTTGAGAGCGCGGGCACGATCCTGTCGCTCGTCACCGTGGGCAAATACCTTGAGACGCGCAGCAAGTCCAAAACCGGCGGCGCCATCGAGGCACTGATCGACCTGGCGCCCAAGACCGCGACCGTCGTGGCAGAGGACGGCAGCGAGACCACCGTCGACGTTGACAACATCCTTCCCGGCCAGGTCCTGCGCGTGCGCCCCGGCGAGTCCATCCCCGTCGATGGCGTGGTGCTCGAGGGCAGCTCGGCCGTGGACGAGAGTGCGCTCACCGGCGAGTCCATCCCCGTGGAAAAGACCGCCGGTGCCACCGTCAACGCCGCCACCGTGAACCGCACCGGTTCGTTTACCTTCCGCGCCACGCGGGTGGGCGCCGACACGTCGCTCGCCAAGATTATCCAGCTCGTCGAGGACGCCAACGCCACCAAGGCGCCCATCGCCCGCATGGCCGACAAGGTCGCCGGCGTGTTCGTGCCCGTGGTGTTCGCGATCTCGGCCGTGACCTTTGTGGTGTGGATGGCACTGACCGGCAGCGTGAACGAGGCACTCACTTCTGCCGTGGCCGTGCTGGTGATCAGCTGTCCGTGCGCGCTCGGCCTGGCCACGCCCGTCGCCATTATGGTAGGCACCGGCAAGGGCGCCGAGATGGGCATTCTGTTCAAGAGCGCCGAGGCGCTGGAGAACCTGCGCAGCGCGGGCACCGTGGTGCTCGATAAGACGGGCACGGTCACCCGCGGCAAGCCTGCCGTGACCGATATCGTGGTGGCCACGCGCGCCGACGGCTCGCCCGCCATGAGCGAAAAGGCGCTGCTCAAGCTGGCCGCTGCGCTGGAGCGCTCAAGCGAGCACCCGCTGGCCGAGGCGATTTTGGCCGAGTGCGAGGCGCGCGGAATTGTCGCGCGCATGGTCGAGGACTTTGCCGCCGTGCCCGGTCGTGGCGTGACGGCGCGCGAGGGGCAAAACACCATTGCAGCCGGCAACGTACGCCTGATGGACGAGCTGGGCGTTACCGTGCCCGCGGGTCTTGCCGAGCAATTTGCCGCCGAAGGCAAGACGCCGCTGTTCTTTGCCAAGAACGGCGAGTTCGTCGGTACCATCGCCGTGGCTGACGAGGTCAAAGAGACGAGCGCCGAGGCCATCGCCGCGCTCCGCAAGCTCGGCGTCGACGTGCGCATGCTCACCGGCGACAACCGCGTGACGGCCGAAGCAATCGCCCGCCGCGTGGGACTGAACAGCAAGCAGGTCATCGCCGACGTCCTCCCCGCCGACAAGGAGCGCCACGTCCGCGAGCTGCAGGATGCGGGCAGCAAGGTCGCCATGGTGGGCGACGGCATCAACGACTCCCCCGCCCTGGCGCGCGCCGACGTGGGCCTTGCGATCGGCACCGGCGCCGACATCGCCAAGGAGGGGGCAGATGTGGTGCTCATGCGCAGCGACCTCATGGACGTCGCCCGCGCCATCGAGCTTTCGCGCGCCACGATTCGCAACATTAAGCAGGACCTGTTCTGGGCGCTGTTCTACAACGGCATCGGCATTCCGCTCGCCGCGGGCGTGTTCTTCCCCCTCACCGGCTGGCAACTCTCGCCGATGTTTGGCGCCGCGGCCATGAGCCTGTCGAGCGTGTGCGTCGTGTCCAATGCACTGCGCCTGAAATCCTTTAAGCCTAAAGTGGCAAAATAGGCTCACTATTACGTCCATTTAGAATGGGTTTTCCAGGTGCCCGAGATTGACCTGAAAGAGGAGCGACGCGTACTTTGGTACGCGAGCAATGGCTTGAAGGTCAAGGTCGGGTGCCTGGGAAAGCCGACACAACAGAGAGGAATACCCATGCGATACACAATCAAGACTTCCGGCCTTATGTGCGGCCACTGCGACGCCACCGTCGAAACGGCACTGCTCAACGTGACCGGCGTGACCGACGCCGACGCCGATCACGAGACCCAGACCGTCCAGGTGGAGTGCGCCGACACCGTGACCGCCGAGCAGCTCGCCGCCGCCGTCGAGGCCGCAGGCGAGAAGTTCCACGCCCTGTCCGTGACCGCCGCGTAGCAGACGCTGCCTACTCAATCCTCAGAAGTTGCGGTGAAATAGTTCCTGTTTTAGCGCTTCAAGCCTGCAAACAAGAACTATTTCACCGCAACTGACGGGGGCATCCGGAAGATCGACCAGAAACGAGGACCCGCCATGATGGCAGACCACAAATCGGTGACCCGCATGCTCAAGACGGCACGCGGCCAGATCGACGGCATCTTGCGGATGGTCGATGAGGACCGTTATTGCGTCGATATCTCCACGCAGCTCATGGCCACACAGGCGCTCCTCGCGCGCATTAACGCCGACGTGCTCAAGGCGCATATCGAGGGCTGCGTGACTTCGGCAATCGAATCGGGCGACGAAGACCTCAAAGCCGCCAAGCTCGCCGAGATCGAACGCGTCGTCGACAAGCTCTCCAAGTAATTGGGGCATTGGGGACAGACTACTTTGCACCGTCTTGGTGTTCCGGGGACAGGAATGTTTGCACCACCTTGGTGCAGATTAACCTGTCCCCCTTGCTCTAAATCGGGTATAAAGGCGTGCAGCATATCGAACGAAAGGCAATTTGCATGAATGACTTTATGAAAGGACGCAATGGCGCTGACGAGCTCACCATCGTGATGGGTTTTGCCGGCATCGTCATCGCGATGGTCGGATCGATAGCCCGCATCCAGTGGCTCAGCTGGATCGCCATCGCCGTCATCGTGATTGGCGTGCTGCGCGGCCTGTCCAAAAACATCGATGCACGTCGCAAGGAGAACGACGCCTTTGTCGCCGCGACCGCCAGTGTTCCCGGCTTGGGCAAGTTCGTCGCCAGCTTGGGCGGCGGGGCCGCAGCGGCCAGCACTTCACGCGCGACCGGCACCAGTAAGGAAGACTTTGAGCGCGCCAAGCGAACGGCCAAGAAGATGTGGAAGGGCCGCAAGACCACGGCGTACCTCAAGTGCCCCAACTGCGGCCAGATGCTGTCCGTCCCCAAGGGCAAGGGCAAGATCCGCGTCACCTGCCCCAAGTGCCACGCCAAGATGGAAACGCGCTCATAGCTGCCATACTATGGGACAAATAAAAGCCGAGGCCTCGCACTGGGACCTCGGCTTTTTCTGATTATGACAAAAGGATTGTCCCTTTGTCGCATCGCCATATCGCGCGCTTACGCCACGCCATCGCGGGCAAGCTCCTCGGCCAACGCCTCGGCAGGCATGGCCATAATCGCGTCGAGCTCGGCGTCCACCTCGGGAATACGCTTCACCTTGAGCTTGCGCACCAGATCACCGCGACACATCACGTGCGTCGGATCACGCAGTGCGCACAGGTCATCGAGCGGGTTCTCGCGCGTCACCAGAATATCGGCGGCCTTGCCGCACTCGATTGTGCCGGTCTCGCCGCCCAGCCCCAGCAGCTCGGCATTGACCTGCGTGGCCGTATGCAGCGCGAAAGCGTTGCCCACGCCGACATACTTGGCAAAATAGGCCACCTCACGCCACATGTCGTACTGCGTCACGAACGGGCAGCTCGAGTCCGTGCCAAGGCCCACCTTAACGCCAGCTTCCAGTGCGGCACGGGCGCTCTCGATGATGCCCGAGCACACGATGTCACCGTTCTTCTTTTGTGTATCGGTCGAATGGGTCTTTTCCGGGTCGAGCAATACAAACGGCAGCGCCGGGCTGATAGTGCAGGTAACGCTGGGCGCACGCCCCTCGAGCTGCGTGCCCGCGGCGCCGCGGTACAGTTCCAAGATCTCGGGAGTCATCGGGGCACCGTGCTCGATCGTATCGACGCCGGCCTCAAGCGCGGCCTTCACGCCTTCGGTGCTCTCGACATGAGCCATAACCGGCAGGCCCACCTCGTGCGCCGCCTTGCACGCCGCCGCGGCAACCTCGACCGGCATACGCAGCACACCCGGCTCGCCCACCTCGGTAGCGTCGAACACGCCGCCCGTCACGAACAGCTTGATGACGTCGGCACCGCGCGCATACAGGTCGCGCACCTGTTCGGCTGCCTCGGCGGGACTGTTGGCCACCTGGGCGAACAAACCCGCACCATGGCCGCCCGGCACCGTGACACCCGTTCCCGGCGCCACCAGGCGAGGACCTTGATACTTGCCGGCATCGATAGCATCGCGCACGGCAAGATCGGCAAACAGCGGGTCGCCCGCGCCGCGCACCGTGGTCACGCCACTTGCCAGTTGTTGTTGGGCGCTGCCCTTAAGAATATGGCGCACGATGGCGCGCCCCACGGGATTATCGAGCTTCTTCATCAGCGCGCCCGCATCGCCCGCCGAAACCGGCTTGCCCGAACCGCACAGATGCACATGCATATTGATGAGGCCTGGCATGAGATACGCACCACCCAGGTCGATAACCTCGGCACCCGCGGGCGCCTGCGCCACAGCACTCGGCCCCATCCATGTGATGACACCGCGCTCAACGGCCACGGCCATATCGGGTTGCGGCTCCATATGTTCCGAACCATCCAAGACGGTCGCATTGATAAACAACGTGGAACGATCGGCAGACGCCATATCGAGCTCCTCCCTCACAATTAACTTGAACATTTGTCCATTATCGTCCAGTACGGCAGGGTTGCTGCGGACATATCGGCTAACGGAAGAAAGAGAAGGGCATGAGGATGAACAGACCAGTGCAGCGATGCTTCGGTCGTTCCAGCAAAATGTCTCGATCTGTAACAGATAGACCGTCTTTGACCTTCCAGATGTTACAGATCGAGATCTTTCGGCACCGCGTCCAACCCTTGTCTCAATCTGTAACAGTTGGGTCGAATTTTGGCCGTTACATGTTACAGATCGAGATATTTTCCAGCCCTGTCGTCAGACGTCTAAATCTGTAACAAGTAGACAGGTTTTCGGCCTCTAGATGTTACAGATTGAGATCTTTTAGCGGTAGCCAACCTTCTGTCTTGATCTGTAACAGTTACGAGACCAAACGGCCCCTTGTTGTTACAGATTGAGACGAACTCGTCCGGAACAACCACATCCGCGTTAGTCGTACCCCTCAGCGCCCATACCACTGACGCTTCCATTCCTCAGCCAAATCGACCCGCTGCGGAATACCTGCTAGCCCCATCTTTTCGACCAGCTTCCCCGGGTTCTTGAGCTCATCAAACGTAAACCGAAGCACCTTGTGCCCGAGCATTGTCAGATGACTTTCCCGCTGACGCTCTGCCACGAACGGGTCGACCGACTCCCGACCCTCGCCATTCTGCAAGGTATACTTCCCCTTTCCGTCGAGCTCGCCGATGACACATGTCCCGTCCTCGAGCCTCCAGAAATAATCAACGCGAAACACCTGACTCGAATCGAGCGGATCGCGAAACTCCACCTGCAACTCCGGAACCGGAAAGCCGTATGCAATAAAGAATGCTCGGAACCGAGACTCGCCACCGTTTTCGGACAGGCCGTCCGCATGCGACGCAATCACCTGAGCTCTGCGATACCCTCGCCTGCCCTCGCAATCGGCCTGGAGCCGTTCGCAGAGGTCGTCGCGCGACATGCCCTTCGCCCGCAATGCGGAATCGGCGATCGCCAGACCATACGAAAACGGCGCACGCAGCAGACAATCCTCCACCGTGCGCCAAAACGGCGTCACCCGAACGCCGCCGACTTGTTCTAGCGCACCCGCCGCCTGCGGACGCAACAGCCGGCATCCTGCACTCAGCGGCACCGAGCAACCTGTCTTAACAAGAAATCGCGGCCCAAGCAGATCATTCGGCACCTCCAGACCCCACAAAAGTGCCGCGTCATAACCCCAAAACGCCCAATCGGGATGAAACCCTGCAAGCCCTTTGATGGTACGCAACGCTCGCTCCGCCGGCGTCAGTACAACCCAATCATGTTGAAAGCAGAACAGATACGGCTCGGGCTCCGCAATATCATCGGTTCCCACATGGCGCCGCAGCCACATGAGCTCGGCATTGTCGTGCGTCACAAGCAGCACGCCTTGTTCAGCCGCCTCCGTGAGCCTGGCAAGCATCCTATTCCGCGCCAAGGTGTTACGTGTTACGTGCTTGTGTTTAAAAACGGCATTAGACACTTCTATCACCACCACATCGGAGAAATGGGCCATCGCCGCTGTTGCCGCCGCTGACAAACGTCTTGATCTGTAACAGGAAGACAGTCTTTGAGCCTCTAGATGTTACAGATCAAGATCTTTCGGCACCGCGTCCAACTTTTGTCTCGATCTGTAACAGTTAGGTCGAGTTTTGGCCTGTAGATGTTACAGATTGAGACATTCCCCCTGCCAGGTTCCAAACGTCTCGATCTGTAACAGTTAGACGTTCTCCAGGCCCCCAAACGTTACAGATTTAGACAAATCAGCGGCGCCCAAGCATTCGTCTCGATCTGTAACAGTTAGACCGGTTTTTGTCCCTAGACGTTACAGACCGAGACAGATAGACAGGCGGCGATGCTGCGACTGCCCATCCCCTATTCCCACTCCTGCTCGTAAATATTGAGCGACTTCACATACCGCCCCTGGGCACCCATGATGTCGCGGACCAGCCTCAGAAAGAAGCTGATACACGAGGTGTCGAAACCGTCCTCTAGGTCCTCGGGATGCACCGCGCCAGGCCCGTCGACCGCCGTGTCGCTCAGGCGCGCGATGTCATACAGGTAGAGCTGCCCCGCCGTCATCCAAACATCGTCAACGCACGCGATGCGCACCGCAATCGCGCCATCGCGCCAGCGCTCTTTTTGCACGATATGTGGGTCGTAAACATCAAAACGACGGTCGGTGCGCGTGTCGCGCAGCGCGACCATACCAGTCGCAGGATCCTTGTCCAAAATACCAAAGCGCGAAAAATACTGCGTGTCGCGCACCTGTTCGAGCCGCCTGAGCGAAGCGGGCGAAAGCGACGCCGGCGGCTCGTCCGCATACAGCTCCAACAGCGTCTTGCCGTGGTAATAGGGGCGCTCAAACAGCAGCCAATCGGTAAAAGCCATGTTGTAGGCCATGATTTCGTTTTGCGAGGGCTCCTCGCAATAGCTGAGCCATGGATCGACGATAATCTCGAACTGCTCGCGTGCCGGCTCCAGGAATTGAAACTTCCGCAGCATCCAAAAGTGAGCCATGTCGGCAATATCGTTGCCGACGGCCTCGGCCAGACGCCCCCAGTTCAAAACATGATCAGCCATGACATCCTCCTCAAACTGATGAACCTCAATTTGAGCTTACGAGGAGAGCCGGTGGTCGCCACCAGCGCGGGTGAAATGGGCATCAGGCTGCAAACCAGATGCTGACCGAATACTTGACGGAACGCTTGACCGATACGTTATACCGAAGCAAAAGCCCAGTTAAACATAGACAAATAAACAGAGATTTTGAGCTGCCCAGCCGCAGCCATCACGAAAACAGCAAGGCGCCGCGAGCCCGCACGTCAGCAAATGAGCAGTCAGACATCAAGGGCGTCCCCAATGACCAGTCGTTGGGGACGCTCTTGAATGACTACCTTACAGCCCCAAGGCCTCGGCAACCTCGGCAGCGCAGGCCAGGGAGTCCGCCATGGCGCTTACCACGAGCGAGCTGCCGTTGCGGGCATCACCGGCCACATACACCGGCGCGGCATCCGCAGCAACGCCATCCACGCGGGCCGCAAGGTGCGAGCCTTCGGAGGCCATCACGGGCAGCGGGCGGCCCGCCGTGGCAGCGGGCACGCCGACGGCTTCGAACACGCTGTGCTCCGGACCCGTAAAGCCGCAGGCGATGAGCACCAGCTGCGCCGGCACTTCGCGCTCGGAGCCCGCAATGCGTTCGGGCTTGCCGGCCGACCAATCCAGGTCGACCACGCGCAGGCCCGCGGCCGCGCCCTTCTTGTCCAGCAGCACCTCAAGCGTATCCACGCCCCAGGCACGCATCTCGCCACCCATCGCAGCGATAGCCTCCTGCTGGCCGTAGTCGGTCTTCTTAACGTTGGGCCACTGCGGCCAGGGGTTGCTCGCCGCGCGCTTATCGGGCGCAGCCGGCAAAAACTCAAACTGGCGCACGCTGCGCGCGCCCTGGCGCACCGCGGTACCCACGCAGTCGTTGCCGGTATCGCCGCCGCCAATGACCACAACGTCCAAGCCGCGCGCGTTCACCGCGGGCTCACCGCCATCGAGCACCGAGACGGTCGAAGCCGTCAGATAGTCCACGGCATACACTACGCCCGGGGCATCCACATTCGTAGCCGAAAGACCGCGCGGGGCACGGGCACCAGCTGCCACCACGACAGCGTCAAAACCATTGAGCTTGGCCGCCACCGCAGGGTTCGTAGCGTCAGTGCCCAGCTCAAAGACGATACCCAGCTCGCGCATGAGCGCCACGCGACGCTCGACCACAGACTTCTCGAGCTTCATGTTGGGAATGCCGTACATGAGCAGGCCGCCCGGGCGGTCGTCACGCTCAAACACCGTCACGCGGGCACCGCGACGCGCAAGTTCCCATGCAGCCACCAGACCAGCCGGGCCAGAACCAACCACGGCGACCGAGGGCGCGTCCTCCCCCGCCGGCTCAAAGCGACGCGGGCCACCGTTTGCCCATTCGTGGTCGCTGATTGCGCGCTCGTTATCGTGAATCGTCGTGGGCTGGCCGTCGACCGATCCCAAGTTGCACGCGGCCTCGCACAGCGCCGGGCACACACGGCTCGTAAACTCGGGCATGGGCGAGGTGAGCGACAGGCGCTCGGCAGCCTCGTCCCAACGGCCGCGGTACACCAGCTCATTCCACTCGGGAATCAGGTTGTGCAGCGGACAGCCGCTCGGGCGCGCCCTGCCAAAGCTCGCGCCCATCTGGCAAAACGCCACGCCGCACATCATGCAGCGGCTCGCCTGGGCACGGCGCGCGTCGTCATCGAGCTCCACGTACAGCGGGTCAAAATCATGGCTGCGCTCCTCCACGGGGCGAAGCTCGTGGGTCACGCGATCGATATCAAGAAAAGCACCGGGCTTACCCATGGCACTTACGCCTCCTTCTTGGTCGAAGCAACAGAGCTGGCAGCCACGGACGCAGTGCTCGCAGCACCGCCCGCGACATCGAAGCGAGCGACATCCGCGGCGCTCGCGCGACCGGTCACAATGTCAAACGCCAGCTCCTCTGCCTGCGCATGCGTCTTGCCGGCAGCCTCGCCCGCAGCGACAATCGCCAGCACGCGCTCGTACTCGGTCGGAATGACCTTCACAAAGTGCTTGCTCATCGTCTCAAAGCTGTAGAGCAGCTTAATGCCGCGCGGGCTCTGCGTCGCGTCCACGTGCTCCTGGATGAGTTCTCGAATCTGCGCCAGCTCGCCGGCCGTCGGGGCCTTGAGCTTAACGCTCTCGTGGTTCACACGAGCATCGAGCGTGCCGTACTGGTCAAAGACATAGGCCACGCCACCCGTCATGCCGGCGGCGAAGTTCTGTCCGACCTCGCCCAGGATGAGCGCCAGGCCGCCCGTCATGTACTCGCATCCATGGTTGCCGCAGCCCTCGACCACCACGGTGGCACCGGAGTTGCGCACGGCAAAACGCTGGCCGGCAAGACCGTTAATGAAGCCGCGGCCGCTCGTGGCGCCAAAGAACGCCACGTTGCCCACGATAATGTTCTCGTCGAACTTGTAGGTCGCATGCGGGTTGGGGCGTACCGACACCTCACCGCCCGAAAGACCCTTGCCAAAGTAATCGTTGGCGTCGCCGCACACGTTGAGCGCAATGCCGCGGGGCAGGAAAGCGCCAAAGCTCTGACCGGCCGAACCGTCGCAGTCGATGGTGATGGAGCCGGCGAGCAGGACCTCGGGATGTGCCTTGGTCACCGCATTGCCCAGGATGGTGCCCACGCAACGGTTAACGTTGGCGATGTCGGCATGGAAGCGAATCGGGCGCAGGTGCGCACGGGCATCGGCCGTATAGGGCACAAACAACGTGGAGTCGAGCGTCTTGTCGAGCTCACTGTCGGCAGCCATCTGGGGCAGGAAGTGGCGACCGTCGGCGCCCGGAATATGAGCACCGAACTCGCAGGTCGCGCTCGCCAGAACGGGCGACAAATCGAGCAGGTTGGCCTTGCGGTTGCCCGGTACCTCAATCTGACGCAGGCACTCGGGATGGCCGACCATCTCGTCGATGGTGCGAAAGCCCAGGCTCGCCATGATCTCGCGCAGCTGCTCGGCCACAAAGAGCATAAAGTGCTCAACGTGCTCGGGCTTACCGCGGAAGCCGTGACGCAGACGGCAGTTTTGCGTCGCGATGCCGGCCGGGCAGGTATCCTGCTGGCAGTCGCGCTGCATGAGGCAGCCCATGGAGATGAGCGGCATGGTCGCAAAGCCAAACTCCTCGGCGCCCAGCAAGCAGGCGACGGCGACGTCGGTGCCGTCCATGAGCTTGCCGTCGGCCTCGAGCACCACGCGCGAGCGCAGGCCGTTTTGCAGCAGCGTCTGCTGGGCCTCGGCAAGGCCAAGCTCCAGCGGCAGGCCGGCGTGCCAAATGGAATCACGTGCAGCGGCACCCGAGCCGCCATTGTGGCCGCTGATCAAGATCTTGTCGGCAGCGCCCTTAGCCACACCGGTAGCGATGGTGCCGACGCCGGCCTCGCTGACCAGCTTGACCGACACGCGCGCACCGGGGTTGGCGTTCTTAAGATCGAAGATCAGCTCTGCCAGGTCCTCGATGGAGTAAATATCGTGGTGAGGCGGAGGCGAGATCAGGCCGATGCCGGGCGTGGACTGACGGACCTCGGCGATCCAGGGATAGACCTTCTTGCCGGGCAGGTGGCCGCCCTCGCCGGGCTTGGCGCCCTGGGCCATCTTGATCTGAATCTCGAAGGCGCTGCAAAGATAGCGGCTCGTCACGCCAAAGCGCGCGCTTGCCACCTGCTTGATGGCGGAGTTCTTGGAGTCACCGTTGGCCAGCGGGGTCTCGCGACGCGGGTCCTCGCCGCCCTCGCCCGAGTTGGAACGGCCATGCAGGCGGTTCATGGCGATGGCCATGCACTCGTGCGCTTCCTTGCTGATGGAGCCGTACGACATGGCGCCGGTGTTAAAGCGGCGGACGATGTTGAGCGCGGGCTCCACCTCGTCGAGTGCCACCGGGGTGCGGCCGCTGGCATTAAAGTCGAGCAAGTCGCGCAGGCGCACGGCACGGCCGGTGCGGTGCAGGCGGGCGCTGTACTCCTTAAAGGTGTCGTAGCTGTCCTCGCGGCAGGCGGTCTGCAGCAAGTAGACAGTCTGCGGATCGATCAGGTGATCCTCGCCGCCGAGCGGGCGCCACTTGGTCAGACCCAGCGTGGGCAGCTGATCGGGAGCCGGGCTCTTAAGGATGGCAAGCGCGGCGTCATAGCGCTCATTCTGCTCGCGTTCAACGTCCTCGACACCCATACCGCCCACACGGCTCACCGTGCCGGCAAAGTACGCGTTGACGAGCTCCGGCGTAAAGCCCACGGCCTCGAAAATCTGCGCCGAATGGTAGCTCTGCACCGTGGAGATACCCATCTTGGACATGATGGAGACGATGCCCGCCGTCGCGGCCTTGTTGTAGTTGGCGATGCCCTGCTCGGCCGTCACGTCCAAATCGCCGCGTGCCGCCAGATCTCGGATGCACGCATGTGCGTTGTACGGATAGATGCCACTCGCAGAGTAGCCCACCAGTGCCGCAAAGTCATGCGGGGACACGGCGTCGCCGCACTCCACCACGATGTCGGCAAAGGTACGCACGCCGGCGCGGATCAGGTGGTTGTGCACGCAGCCCACAGCGAGCAGCGACGGCACGGGCACCTCGCCCGCAGCGGCACGATCGCTCAACACCACGATGTTCACGCCGTCGCGGACCGCAGCCTCAACGTCCTCTGCAAGCTGCTTGAGCGCAGCCTGCAGCGCGCCCTCGCCGGCATCGCGGCGGTACACGGCACGGAAGCGACGGGTCTTAAAGCCCACGCGGTCGATGGCGCAGATGCGGTCGAACTCCTCCTCGCTCAGCAGCGGGCGCTCCAGGCGCACCAGCTGGCAGGCCGTACGGGAGTCCTCGAGCAGGTTGCCGTGGTTGCCCAGGTAGAGCGTGGTCGAGGTGACCATATGCTCGCGAAGGGCATCGATCGGCGGGTTCGTGACCTGGGCGAACAGCTGATAGAAGTAATCGAAGAACGAGCGCGTCTTCTTGGACAGGCAGGCCAGCGGCGCGTCGATGCCCATCGAGGCGAGCGGCGCCTTGCCCTGCTGGGCCATGGGACGCACGACCTCGTCAACGTCATCCCAGTGGTAGCCGAGCTTGGCCATACGCACGGCGACGGGTACCTCGGCGTCCTCGGCGGGCGTTGTCGCAACGGGCTCATCAAGCGCGTCAACGGTCAGCGTCTCCTCGGCAATCCAGTCGCGGTAAGGCTTTTCCTTGGCATAGCGGGCGCGCAGCTCGTCGTTGTAGATGACGCGGCCGCGGGCAAAATCGACCTCGAGCATCTGGCCCGGCCCCAGACAGCCGCTCGTCAGGATGTTCTCGGGGCTTACCTCGATGGTGCCCACCTCGCTTGCCAGCATAAAGCGACCGTCGCGCGTCACATAGTAGCGGGCGGGGCGCAGACCGTTGCGGTCGAGGGCGGCGCCCAGCGTGCGGCCGTCGGTAAAGGCGATGGCGGCCGGGCCGTCCCACGGCTCCATGAGCATGGACTGGTAAGCGTCGTAGGCGCGGCGTTCCTCACTCAGGCTGTCGTTGTGGTCCCACGGCTCGGGCAGCAACATGGACGCGGCACGCGTGAGCGGACGACCGTTCATGACCAAGAACTCGAGCACGTTGTCCAGAATCGCGGAGTCGGAACCCTCGCGGTTGATGATGGGCATCACGCGCTCAAGATCATGCTGCAGCACGGGGCTGTACAGGTTGGGCTCGCGGGCGCGGATCCAGTTGACGTTGCCCTTGAGGGTATTGATCTCGCCGTTGTGGATGATAAAGCGGTTGGGGTGCGCGCGCTCCCAGCTGGGCGTGGTGTTGGTGGAGTAGCGCGAGTGGACGAGCGCCACGGCCGTCTTGACGGCGGCGTCGTTGAGGTCGATGAAGAAGCGGCGCATCTGCGTGGCGACCAGCATGCCCTTGTACACGATGGTGCGCGAGCTCATGGAGCACACGTAGAAGATCTTGTCGCGCAGGGCAAACTCGGCGTCGGCCTTCTTTTCAATGGTGCGGCGGCACACGTACAGGCGGCGCTCGAAGGCATCGCCGGCGGGCGTGTCGTCCGGACGGCCCAGGAAGGCCTGCAGGATAGTGGGCATGCAGGCGCGGGCCGTCTCGCCCAGGTCGTGCGGGTCGACCGGCACCTCGCGCCAAAAGAGCAGCGGCACGCCGGCCTCGGCGCAGCCCTCCTCAAACACGCGGCGGGCATCCTCTACGCCCTTGTCGTCCTGCGGAAAGAACAGCATGGCCACGCCATAGTCGCCCTCTGCCGGCAGAATCTGGCCGCACTTTTGAGCCTCTTTACGGAAAAAGTGATGCGGAACCTGGAACAGGATGCCAGCGCCGTCGCCAGTGTTCTTCTCGAGTCCCGTGCCGCCGCGGTGCTCCAAGTTGACCAGAATGGACAGCGCATCGTCCAGAATCTGGTGATGGCGCTCACCGTTGATATCGGCAAGCGCGCCGATGCCACATGCGTCGTGGTCGAATTCGGGGCGATAAAGGCCCTGCTGCTGAGCGGAATCTGCCTGCATCGCGATCCTCCCCTAGATATTAGACAGTCAGTTGAATAGGCATACTAGGAGCATCGCCGGCCCGTTGTGTTTCCCGCCCGTTTCGAAACAATCGCGTAACGCGCGCCCTGCGAGTGGACACCACCGACCTCAAGGGCGACAACATAGGCCCCAAGTTCGGCCTGTAAGCTCGCCGCTTCAAACATCTCGATCTGTAACAGGAAGACCCAATTTCGACGACTAACTGTTACAGATTGAGATGTTTTCGAGAGACGGTTCCGAATGTCTCAATCTGTAACACGAAGGACCGGTTTTGGCGGTCAGCTGTTACAGATCGAGATATTCCATAGGACCATTTCTTCCTGTCTTGATCTGTAACACCTAGGCCCAATTTCCATCCCTAGTTGTTTCAGATCAAGACATTTCGGCAGTCCCCTTTCACCATCCTATTCAAATACAGCAATTTTGTTAGTTTTAGTTAACTTTTGAGCCTAAAACGGGTATCCTTTGCGGCGTCAAGCAAACGGCACGCAGGAGCGCACCATGCTCAACCATCTCAAACAACACTTTGGTTCCCGGCGCACCGGCGGTCACGGAGGCCTAGACATCGCACAGCATATCGGCCCCGGGCTGCTCGTCACCGTCGGCTTTATCGACCCGGGCAATTGGGCCTCCAATATGGCCGCGGGCTCGCAGTTTGGCTACGCGCTGCTGTGGATCGTCACGCTGTCGACGATTATGCTCATCGTGTTGCAGCACAACGCGGCACACCTGGGCATCGCCACGGGCATGTGTCTTGCCGAGGCCACGACGCGCCACCTGCCTCGCCTCATCGGGCGTGCGATACTCGGCAGCGCGTATCTAGCCACGGTCGCCACCGCCATGGCCGAAGTGCTGGGCGGTTCGATCGCGCTTCAAATGCTCTTTGGCCTGCCCGTACGCGCCGGCTGCATCATCGTGGCGGCGGCATCGATTGCCATGCTCATGACAAGCTCCTACAAACGCGCCGAACGCTGGATCATCGCCTTCGTGGGCGTGGTGGGACTCTCGTTTTTAGCCGAGCTTGCACTAGTCAAGGTCGACTGGCCGCAAGCCGCCACAAGCTGGATCACACCCAGTATGCCCACCGGCTCGGCCGCGATTATCGTAAGCGTCCTAGGCGCGGTCGTTATGCCCCACAACCTCTTCCTGCACTCCGAAGTCATCCAATCCATGCACTTCGAAGGCCAAGGCGAGCGAGTTATCGAAGAACGTCTGCGCTACGAGCTCTTCGACACGCTCTTTTCGATGGGCGTGGGCTGGGCAATCAACTCGGCCATGGTCATCCTGGCCGCAACGACCTTCTTTGCGCACGGCATTGTCGTAGACGACCTCGCCGTCGCAGCGGCCACGCTCTCCCCCATTCTGGGCCCGGCAAGCTCAATCATCTTTGCGGTGGCACTGCTGTTTGCGGGCATATCGAGCAGCGTGACGGCGGGCATGGCGGCGGGCACCATCACCGCGGGCATGTTCGACGAGGAATACGACATCCACGACCGACATTCCTCGATCGGGGTGGCGGCCTGTTTCGTCGGCGCAGTGGCGGCGTGCCTGGTCGTCCCGAATCCTTTTGAGGGTCTCATTTGGAGTCAGGCGCTGCTGTCGCTTCAGCTGCCGATTACGGTCTTTGTGCTCATACGACTCACCAGTTCGCCCCGCGTCATGGGCAAATACGCCAACTCGCGCCCGCTCAACGCGTTGCTCGTGGGGATCGGCGCCATCGTGACGATTCTCGATGTCGTGTTGTTGACAGGGATGTAATGGGGCGGGGCACCTACCCAGGCAAACGTCTCGATCTGTAACAGATAGACACGCTTTTGATGTCTAGATGTTACAGATCGAGATCATTCCGAGGGACAGCTCCGTTTGTCTCAATCTGTAACACGTAGACCCCGTTTTGACTGCTAGATGTTACAGATTGAGATCTTCTGCCGGACGGTTTTGGTTTGTCTCGATATGTAACAAGTGGGCCCAATTTCCACTTCTAGATGTTACAGATCGAGACATTTCTTCAGCTCCAACCTTTTGTCTCAATCTGTAACAGGAAGACCCGTTTTGAGCCGTTAGATGTTACAGATTAAGACCAAAGGTCGGCCGGACTCACGATAGGCAGGATCGGCTAACAGCAGCCGTGATCCCTTGGGGACGGAGGAAAAGGGCCCCGGCCGGGATATCCGACCGGGGCCCTTGGACAGAGCTATGTGTTGCTGCAAGTCGTGTGCCTGCGAGTTACTCCTCGACGAGCTCAAACTGATCGGGACCGACGCCGCAGACCGGGCACACGTAATCCTCGGGCAGCTCGGGCGTGTCGACCTCAACCTCATAACCGCAAACGATGCACACGAACTTATACGTCTTCTTTTCCTCAGCCATGATGTTCTCCTCTCGAACGTGACTGCTGGTGTACTTGCTTATTAGTATATATTCTCAATAATATAATGCAAGTATTTTTAAAACATTTCTAGCCTTGATACGAGGACGCCTTCGGAGGCGTCTTGCCCTTCAGGACCTTATGGTAGTAATCGTAGGTGAGCGGCGTCTCGTCGCTCAGGCGCTCGGCATCCTCGACCTCGCCGATAAACAGTAGATGCGTGCCCACGTCAACAGTGTCAATCAAACGGCAGCTAAACAAGGCCGCCGCATGCTCGGGAACATAGGGCATGCCCAGCGCGGTCTCGCGCGTCTCGTACTTGGCAAATTTGTCATAGTCGCTGCTAGTACGGAATCCAAAGTTGCCAATGTAGAGCATATCGGCCGTCTGATCGATCACGGTCAGCGCAAAGGCCTTGGCAGACGAGATAACACCAGACGTGACATTTTCCTTATTCACGGCAACCGAGATGCGCGGCGGCGTGGACGTCACCTGCACCGCCGTGTTGATGACGCAGCCAGCACGCAGCCCGTCGGCCGCAGCACTCACCACATACAGGCCACTCGGCATCGTAAAGAACGCAGTTTTGTCCATAACGACCACTCCCCTAACCCGGGATTGAACCTCATGGATGTATGTACCCACAAAAAAGGCGACGCCCATAACGGACGCCGCCTTTGAGACACATGTGTCAAAACAGTTAGGGAGGCGGGACAATCGCAGTAGGCCACCTCCCCGCAAGTCATGTGCCTAGCGGTTGCGCTCCTTAAGCGCACGATCGATCTCGCGCTGGACGTCGCGCTTGGCCATGTCTTCGCGCTTGTCATAGAGCTTTTTGCCGCGGCCCAGGCCCAGCAGCAGCTTTACGCGGCCGTCGGTATTAAAGTAGAGCTCCAACGGCACCAGCGCATAGCCGCGGTTGCGCAGTTTGCCGTCAAGAAAATCGATCTCCTTGCGATGCAGCAGCAGGCGGCGCCGGCGATCGGGATCACGGTTCCACACGCCACCATGGCTGTAAGGGTGAATATGCAACCCCACCAGCCAGCACTCGCCGCCGCGAATCAGCGCAAAAGTGTCAGTGATCTGACAGGCGCGCTCGCGAATCGACTTGACCTCGGTACCGCTCAGTTCAATGCCACATTCGAACGTCTCGTCGATAAAGTACTCGTGATGCGCCGAGCGATTCTTGGAAATGAGCTTGCGTTCGCGCTTACTGGGCATCGCCGGCCTCCTTGACGCCGTCGGCTCCCTTGTCGTCGCCTGCGCGCTTTGCCTTGCGCTCGGCGTTGAGCTCGGCATCGCTCTCGCGCACCAGCTTAATGATCGCCGCGCATGCCTCCTCGCCCACCAGGTCGCGGGCACGGACCGTCAGGCGCGTAGCCTCCTGCTTGTCACCGTCGCTCGCAGCATCGGTCGCACACATGATGAGGCAAATGGCAATCTCGGCCGAAGGCGAGGTCGGTACGCCCTGCAACGCCAGCTCGCCCATCACGTGCTCGTCACTCTCCTCGGCGGCATCGGGATAGGCAGCATGGATTTTGTTGAGCAGGCGCGTCGTATGCGCATCGCCAGGGGCCAAGCGCAGCGCCAGGCGCGCGCAGCCCACGGCCGCCGACACGTTCTCGGTCTCGGGCTCAAGGAAATACTGGCCCAAGTTGGCGTAAGCGCGGGCGGCGCACTTGCCGTCACTCGCACGCTCCAGCACCGAAAACGAAAGCGAAGCCCACTCCTGCTTGTCCTCGAGCGCACGGAACAGCTCGGCCAGATCCAGTCGGTAGTTGCAGTTCATGGGGTCCCAGCGCACGGCCTGCATCAAAGCATTACGAGCACTCACGTAATCCTGCTGGCGAATGTAGGCAAACGCCATGTCGGAATACAGACGGTCAAAGGGCACCTCGACCTGCACCAGCTCGCGCGGATCCTTTTCCACGCGACGGTAGGCCAGACGCTCAAACTTGCTATCGAAGCTAAAGTACTGGCGGTTCTCCTCCGTCTTGCACTCGGCATCGATATACTCCTCGGCGAGCTCAACCAGACGTTCCAACAGCGGCGTCGCCGTTGCCAAGTCTCCCTGCGCCAGGTAATTCTCGGCATACGTAATGTCTTGCAAGCTGATGGGCAGGTCCATGGCCACTCCTCAAACCGGACGAAACGCGACAAATGCCGCGTGTGTGGTGAATACACAAAACCCGGGTCTCTTGCGAGGCCCGGGCGTTCATTTTGTGGTAGCCCGTACCAGATTCGAACTGGTGATCTCCGCCTTGAGAGGGCGGCGTCCTAAACCGCTAGACGAACGGGCCATATGTAGCAAATGCAATGGCTGGGATGGAGGGAGTCGAACCCCCATTGACGGAACCAGAATCCGCTGTCCTGCCATTAGACGACATCCCAATGACTGCATCGCTGCGCTCGGCTGTGCCTTTGCGCAAGAAAGAAATATACGGGAAGTTCTACGGCGGCGCAAGCCCCATTTTTAACTTTTTTGAAAATCGGCCAATTTGCCCCGACCCATGAAGGACCTGTGAAGCCAAACCGCATGCAAGGGGTCAAAATACCGCAAGCGCACCATAGCCACCGTTGGCAGATTGTTGCATCCTGGTCGCCGTCAATAGTGACACAATCAGGACACCAATTATCGCGCGGATATCGAGGCGACATGGATGATGAGCTTGATTACCTATGGGAGACCCTCGGCCTCGAGATAACTGCTATCCCTTGGCCAGATCGGCACAAAATTCATCCCACGCTACGACCCGCCATCACAGTCATGCAGGCAACGTATCGCGGGGCCTCATTTTTGATGATGCGAATGGCATGGCACGCGGCGCTACCCGACCTCAAGCGAGTTCAGGCAAGCCTCGTGGAGCTATCCGGTATTCCCGTCGTGATTTCGGAGACCCATTTGGAGCAACGCCAACGCGACCGTTTGCAAGCACAGCGAATCCCGTTCATCTGCCCCGGCATTCAGGCATATCTACCCTTTATGGACGAAGAGTACTGGAGCGGCAAGCCCAACAAACAGGTAAAGATCTACGACCCGCATAAGTGGGCACAGTTCGAGGACTGACCGGAGCGAACCTGCCGGCGGAAAGCGCATCCCAGAATTTGCGCTCAGAACGAGACACGCTTTCCGCAGTTGTTACAGCAGCGCCTCGGCCCAGGTTGCTTCCTTAAAGCCTGGAATCGCAAAGTCATCGCCCACCAGCAGCGGACGCTTAACCAGCATGCCGTCGGTCGCCAACAGCTCGTAACATTCCTGATCCGTCATCCCTGCATCCAGACGCGCCTTCAGGCCAAGCTCTCGATACTTCATGCCCGACGAATTAAAGAAGCGACGCACCGGCAGCCCCGAACGCGCAATCCAGGTCGCAAGCTCCTCAGCCGAAGGATTGTCTGTAACAATATCGCGATCGATGTACTCAACCCCATGCTCGTCCAACCAGGCCTTGGCCTTTTTACACGTCGAGCATTTGGGATATTCAACAAACAGTACGGTCATGGGGATTCCCTTCTTAGAAAAGACAAGTGTCTGGCAAACAGCGCATCGATGGCCATCTGCGACCGATGCCGATATTGTAGCCAGCGCCGACGTGCAGGCGGTCGTGGTTTTCCATCTTGAGGTTAACGTCTCGCATGGGCGCCAATGGGACAGGTCGCGCGCTGAACCAGCACTGACACCAGCAGCACCAGCAGCATGGCGACAACGTAACCCGCGGCATCAAAGCCTAAGTCGATAACGTCGAAATGTCTTCCGGGAACAAAAATCTTATGCACCTGGTCCCCGACGGAGCATACGGCGCAAAAGGCCAGGACGGGCACACACCGCAATCGGGTGAGCAACATGCGCTTATCCAAGCACACCGCCGCCGACGAGGCAAACAGCCCAACAAAGAAGAACTCTACGGTATGGGCGACACGACGGATGTTGATGCCCATCCACATGCGAACGGGGGCAATCGGATCGGGATGGGCGACGGTAGCCGCTGAGCCCGCATCCCCGGCGGCATCTCCCGCCTGGGTCTCCCCCGCAGTCTCGGGCTGCACGCTGGCGCTTTGCCCCTCCACCACGTGCGCGGTAGACTCGCTGAGCGACGATGTCTGCTCCACGCTCTGCTCCGTCAGCATCCAAATACTCGCCAGCGTCACGACAAGCAGGACAACCGATATCCATCCGACTATATGCTTCGCGCGCGCCAAGGGCTAACCTCCGTCTGTTATTGAGCAGCAGCGAGTGTACCCCCAAATGTCACCGTCGCCATAGCGGAATCCCAAATGTTCAAAACAAGGCGCCAGATGGCTGCGGTGTCCCTACTCCGTCTCGCGCATCCAGCGATCGAAGGTCCCCACGCACACACCTAAACGCTTTGCCGCCTGACTCCGGGTAATATTGCCCGCCTCATAGATATCGCGCACTCGTTCAAATTGCGGAGGGCACGGCTTGCGGGGTCGACCAAAACGCACGCCGCGCGCCCGCGCCGCCGCGATTCCCTCCGCCTGACGACGGTGGATGTTCTCTCGTTCCACCTGCGCCACGTAACTCAACAACTGCAAAACGATATCGGCGATCAGCGTGCTGGTCACATCCGATCCGCCGCAATCTCTCGCACGCGTATCGAGCAACGGCATGTCCAGCACAACGATGGCCGCACCAAGTTCCTTGGTTATACGACGCCATTCCTCGAGTATCTCGCTGTAGTTTCGACCCAGCCGATCGATGGAAAGCACCACCAACACGTCGCCGGAAGCCAAGGCATGAAGCAATTCCCGATACTGCGGGCGATCAAAGTCCTTACCGCTCGCACGGTCGGCAAAGACATTCGCCGGCTCCACGCCATAGGCGCTCAGCGCATCCAACTGGCGATTCAAATTTTGATCGCGCGAGCTCACCCGCGCATACCCATATACCGTTGCCACAACATCCCCGCTTTCTCGTAAACCCGCCAAAAAGGGACAGGTTTGTTTTGGTAGGTCCTATCTCCCAAAAGCATATGAAGAAGCGGCCGAGCTCATGGCAGGGCAATTAAGAGACACGCAAAGAGGGCGGCCCCGAAAGACCGCCCCCTTTGCTTTGCCGATACTCACTGCGTGCCGGTTAATGAATGAGCTTAAAGTCCAAATGTCCGCGAGTAGTGTTGACGCGCGAGACCTCGATAATCACGCGCTGTCCCAACTCAAAACGACGCCCCGTGTCGGCACCCGTCAACGTGAGCGCGTCCTCGTCAAACTCAAACCACTCGTTACCCAGGCTCTTAATGGAAACCAGCCCCTCAACCTGCGTCAAATCGAGACGCACGAATAATCCCATGTTGCTGACCCACGAGACCGTTCCGGCATAGCGCTCGCCCAGGCGGTCCTCGTAGTACTGCGCAATCTTGATTTTTTGCGTCGCATGGCTGGCAGCGTCGGCCGCACGCTCGGCGTCGCTGCACGCGCGGCAGATTTGCGGCAGGATGCGCGGAAGCGACTCTCTGCCTTTTCCGATCAACCTCGGCGTACGCACTAAGGCGTCTTTTCCGCCCAGCTGCTCGTATGCCAGCTGCAGCTTGAGCACGCGATGCACCACCAGATCGGGATAACGGCGAATGGGGCTTGTAAAGTGGCAGTAGCACGGCGCGGCGAGCGCAAAGTGACCCTCGTTGCGCGGCTTGTACAACGCACGCTGCATGCTGCGCAAAAGAAGCGTGTTGACGAGCGGCGCGTTAGCCGTGCCGGCAGCGGCATCAACCGTCGCCTGTAACTCGTCGGGATTTCCCAGAGCAATGCCCGCCGCGCGGCGATCATCGATGATACCGAGCTGCGCCAGCGCCACAGCAGCACCATGTAGGCTGTCGGGGCTGGGGTCATCGTGCACGCGATAGCATGCCTCGATATCGCGGTCGGCCAGCCACTCGGCAACGCACTCGTTAGCCAGCAGCATTGCCTCCTCGATAAGCGAGGTTGCGCAGGAACGCTCGCGTGCCACAATCCGTACGGGCACGCCGTCCTCGTCCAGCAGCGCGCGAATCTCGGCCGTATCAAAGTCGACCGAACCGCGTGCGCGACGTATGCGACGCCGAAGCTCTGCGAGTTCGTTTGCGGCGACCAGGAAATCGGCCAGGTCGACGTTACAGCTACGAGCAGTGTCCTCGCACGCAAGCCCGCGCTCAAGCGCTTTCTCGCGCGAGGCTTCGGCCGCAGCGACATCTTCCGCAGCGCCCTCCAACACGGAATACTCAACAGCGCCGGCACGCACCAGCAGCGCCTCGGCGCCGTCATAGTCCATACGCACACGCGAACGAATCACACTGGGATAGGGATCGTAATGGCGCACACGGCCCTGCGCGTCGAGCTCGATATCGACGGTAAACGCCAGGCGATCCTCATCGGGGCGCAGGGAACACAGGTCATTAGACAGGCGCTCGGGCAGCATGGGGAGTACACGGTCGGCAAGGTAGACCGACGTCGTGCGGTGGCGGGCCTCCAGGTCGATATGCCCATCCCAGGCAACATAATGCGAAACATCGGCAATATGTACGCCCAGCTTATAGCCACCCTCGGGCGTGCGCTCGAGCGAGATGGCATCGTCAAAGTCGCGCGCATCAACCGGGTCGATGGTGATGACAAAGCGATCGCGCAGGTCACGACGAAGCGGGTCTTTAAGCGCTGCAGTCACATCGAGCGAAAGCGCCTCTGCCTCTGCCAGCGCCGCCTCGGGATAGCTGTCGGTATAGCCATAGCGTGCCATAACGTATTGGACGCCCAGATCGGGCGCATCGTCACCGCCGATGCGGCGCTCAAGAGTCACCGTTCCCGACTCCAAGCGCGTCGGGTAGGTCAATATGCGCGCGACGACGACATCGCCAGGGCGCACGCCCAGGCGCTCCGCCGAAGTGTCCTCGGGCAAAATAAAGAAGTCAGCCTTCAGGCGCGAATCGAGCGGCTCGATCACGCCAAGCGGGCCGGCCATCTGATACGTACCCACCACGCTGATGGCGGCACGTTCGACGACGCCTTCAATCACGGCGCGACGTTCACCATGCGGGCTGTTCTTAATGCTCACGGCAACGGTATCGCCATCCATGATCTCGCGCTTGCCGCGGCCCATGACCTTGTAGTCGCCGTTCTCGGTTATGACATAGGCACTGTGCTCATGGAGCTGCACGCGGCCAGTCAGGCTCGGACGACGCTCGCTGCGCACCGGCCCACGCTTATTGCGAGCTCCACGCTTATGCTTGTTATTGCGCCCCATGGCGCCTCCTTACTATCGATAGCCGTTTACACCCCAAGAGTCTACCCAAATGATCCCTAGGGGACGGCAGGATTGCGAATCACTCGAATCGACCGACCCCCTAAGTGATCCGTTTTCCTCCGTCCCCAAGGGATCAAAAAACGGGCCGTCCCAAAAGGAACGACCCGTTGGAAGGAACGAATTCCAAGCATGCCTACACGCGCAGGTAACGGCGCATGGCGATGGCAGAGCCAAAGAGGCCGATGAGCACGCCGACAAGAATCAGTGCGGCGTAGGTCACCAGATAGTACTGCATCGGCAGCGTAAACGACATCCAGCCGACACTCTCCTGCAGGCGCGGAACCAGCAGGTTGCGCAGCAACTCCAAAACACCGATGGAAAGCAGCGAGCCCAGAATGGCCTGAAGCACGCCCTCGGTAATGAACGGCCCGCGAATGAAGCCGTTGCTGGCGCCCACCAGGCGCATAATCGCAATCTCGCGACGACGCGCCGTGATGGACAGGCGAATCGTGTTGTTGATAAAGATGAACGCGATAAAGGTCAGCAGGCCGACGAGCACCACGGCGGCGATACGGATGTAGTTGGTCACCTGGAACAGGCGGCTCACTTCCTCCTGGCCATACAGCACGCTCGCGTTGACGTCGCCGTCGTCCGCGATCTTTTGGAAGTCGGCGTTCTTCTTGAGCTTCTTGGCCGTGCTCTCGACCTGAGACGGGTCGTCCATCTCAATCGCGAACGAGGCCGGCAGCGGGTTCTGGCCGTCGAGCGCGCTCATGGTGGCGTCGGCGTTGCCCGACATCTTGCTCGTGTACTCGGCCAGCGCGGCGTCCTTATCCTTATAGGTCACGGACTTGACGTTGCTCCACGTCTTGAGCTCGGCCTCAAAGGCCTGGACGTCTGCCTGATCGGCGTCATCGCTAATAAAGGCATTGATGACAACCTGATCCTCGACGGTACCGATCACGGAGTTCAGCATCGCGGAACCCATAATGAACAGGCCGATGATAAACAGCGAAAGGAAGATCGTGATGACGGCGCCGAGCGAGGTGGTCCAGTTACGGAAGAAGTGGCTGATAGCCTCTTTGAGCGAATAGCCCACGTTAGTTGGTGCCATAGTTGCCGTAACCTCCCCTCTCCTGGTCGCGGATTACGTGGCCGCCCTCGAGGGCGATCACGCGACGGTGCATGCTATCGACCATCTCGCGGTCGTGCGTGGCAACGATCACGGTGGTGCCGGTACGGTTAATGCGCTCGAGCAGCTTCATAATGCCCAGCGAAATCGCGGGGTCGAGGTTGCCCGTGGGCTCGTCGCAGATAAGCAGCGGCGGACGGTTGACCATAGCGCGGGCAACGGCGACACGCTGCTGCTCGCCACCGGACAGCTGATCGGGCAGAGAGTCCATCTGATCGGCCAGACCGACCAGGCGAAGCACCTCGGGCACCTGGCTGCGAATGACGCCCTTGGGCTTGCCGATGCACTGCAGGGCAAACGCCACGTTTTCGTAGGCGGTCTTCTGCGGCAGGAGCTTAAAGTCCTGGAACACGGCACCGATCTGGCGACGCAAGAACGGAACCTTGCGGTTCTTGATCTTCATGAGGTCCTGGCCAGCGACCAAAATGCGGCCGCTCGTCGGCTTGACGTCGCGGTTGAGCGTCGACAGCAGCGTGGTCTTACCCGAGCCGGAGTGACCGACCAAGAAGACAAACTCGCCAGGATAGATCTCGATGTTGATGTCGTCGAGCGCGGGCTTGTTGGGCTGTGCCGGGTAGATCTTGGTGACATGCTCCATGAGGATGACGGGCTCGACACCGGCCTGCTTGGCCATCTTCTTGCGGCTGGCCTGCGGATCGATGGGCGCAAACACCGACGTAAAGTCGGGGTTGTTGAGCGCATTGTCGAGGCTTGCGACCTCGGCGGCCTGATCGCTCTCGACTACGGGAGCCGCGGGCTGCGTAGGATCGGGAATACCGGCAAAAAGACCGGACTGCGCAGGCTGTGGCGCCGGAGTCGCAGGAGCCAAGGGGTCGGGAATACCGGCCATGACAGGCTGCGGCGCAACAGCGTCCGCCTGGGGCTGATCCACGCGAGCGGTCACCTTCTGCACGGGCTCAAAACCCGCGGCCTCGGAAAGCTCGACATCATTGGTGGGATTGTAGGCAAAGGGATCTGATGCCGGCTGTGCCTGATCTGCCGGCTGTGCGGGGATCGGGCTAAACAGCTGATCCTCTGAATCCGGGGTGGCGAAACGAGTGCCCGCGGCGCCTGGCTGCGTCTTGGGGGCGTCATCGCCCGCACCGGAGGTACGGAAGTGGTTACCCACTGGTGCTCCTTATCGTCGTGCGTTTAAACTACATGAGCGCTTTGTATTTTAGCAGCATTAGCTTTGCTGCACATAAGAAGCATGGCGGGGTTTGGCCTCACCGGCCGGGCGCAGGGTTACCTCCCAAATCGTCCTCGGACATGTCGGAGCTCCCGCTGCGCACTACGTGCGGCGTGAGCTCCTCCGTCCTGCGGAAAGATTTGGGAGGTAACCCTGCGCCCGGCCTGCGGTAACTAAGGGGTCGCCGCGTTTTACTTGAGTGCAGCAGCGCTATGTTTGAGGGCTGAATTGTACTTGACTGGGATGGACCCTTATCCCAAAGGAGGCTTTTTCTTGATGTGGGCTTGATTTGATTGTTGCGCAACTTGGATTTGGATTGTCGATTTACAGTGGCCTCGATAGGAACGTCTATGGTTGTGGGGGCTGGTATGAATTGTCCTTATTGTGGAGCTGAGTTGCGCGATGGCGTGAGGTACTGCACGGTGTGCGGGGCTGTCGTCAATAGCATCTCTGCTGATTCTGAGCTTCGGGTAAAGCCTCGGAACCACGTTGCGGCCATCCTTGCCTGCATGCTAGTAATTGGCATTGTCGGTGGCAGCTATATGGGTCTTCATCTGCGACAGATATTGTCGCACTTTGTATCTGCCCATTCGGAGCACGCCATCGTGCTGGATGTCGCGGCTGCGGGCTGGGACACCGATAACGGAGCATCGCGCGTTCCGATACACATTACGGGCAAGACCATCGACGGAATAACGGTCGACAGGATTGAGTTCGTCGCCTCCGATGGCTCTGGCATCAATCTCACGCAAGGTGTATACACGCTTGAGGCAGCAGGTTCCCCTATCGCTGCGGACGGCACCATCTATCAAATTCCATGCACGAGTGCCACGCTCGTCCTCGATGACGCCTTTGCCATGAGCGAAACGATCGATCTGGCCGAGCTTGCAGAACAGGATTCGATTCTCACCTTCTGCCCCATTGATGCCGCCGATGTGACCAATGACGAAATCTATGATGCCGCTTTGCTCGCCATGACATACCGAGGCAGCGATGCCCCCGATGTCGCCGCACTGTGCCAAGCCGCAATCAATCGTCGCGACGGAGCCAGCACAAGCGGGAACGCCTTCGAAAGTTGCGGTGAAATACAGATTAATTGAGCCTTTAGGCTGGCAAAACAGTCCTTATTTCACCGCAACAGAAACAGGGGCGCTCTCCAAGAGAGCGCCCCTGCCGGGTTTCCATAGTACTGGCGAAGCAGTCCTTGAGATCCGCCTTGCCTTATGCCAGGAACTCCTTGGTGGTCGCCACGATGTTGGCGGCGTCCAGGCCGTACCTGTGCAGGAGCTCGGCACCCGGACCGGACTCGCCGAACGTGTCGTTGACGCCGATCTTCTTGAGCGGCGTCGGGCACTGCTCGCACAGGACATCGGCAACGGCGCTGCCCAGGCCGCCGATCACGGAGTGCTCCTCGACGGTCACGACGCGACCGGTCTTGGTGGCGCTCTTGACGATCAGGTCAGCGTCGATGGGCTTAATGGTGTGCATGTTGATGACCTCGGCGTCGATACCCTCGGCAGCAAGCTGCTCGGCAGCCTCGAGGGCCTCGCCGACCATCAGGCCGCAGGCAATGATGGTAACGTCGGCGCCCTCGCGCATGATGATGCCCTTGCCCAGTTCAAACTTGTAGGTCTCGGGGTCATTAATGACCGGCGAGGCCAGACGGGCAAAGCGCATGTACACAGGGCCGTCGCACTCGTAGGCGGCGCGCGTCACGGCGCGGGCTTCTACGTCGTCAGCGGGAACGATCACGGTCATGCCGGGGATAACGCGCATAAGGGCGATATCCTCGCAGCACTGGTGCGTGGCGCCATCCTCGCCCACCGAGATACCGGCGTGTGTGGCACCGATCTTGACGTTGAGGTGCGGGTAACCGATGGAATTGCGGACCTGCTCAAAGGCGCGGCCGGCGGCAAACATGGCAAAGGTGCTCGCGAAGGCAACGCGGCCGGTGGTTGCGATACCGGCGGCAACACCCATCAGGTTGCTCTCGGCGATGCCCACATCGAAGAAACGATCGGGACAGGCGGCCTTAAACTTGCCGGTCTGCGTGGCGGCGGCCAGGTCGGCGTCGAGGACCACAAAGTCATCGTGCTCGTTGGCGAGCTCGACGAGGGCCTCGCCGTAGCTTACGCGCGTGGCGATTTTCTTGACGTCTGCCATCCTAGAGCTCCTCTCCGGCGGCCGTGAGCTCTGCCATGGCCTGCTCAAACTGTTCATCGTTGGGGGCCTTGCCGTGCCAACCAACCTGGTTCTCCATAAAGGAGACGCCCTTGCCCTTTGTGGTCTCGGCGATAATGGCGGTCGGCTGACCCTTGGTGGCGCGAGCCTCGGCAAAAGCGGCGCGAATCTGATCGAAGTCGTTGCCGTCGGCGAGCTCCACCACATGGAACTTAAAGGCGCGGAACTTGTCGGCGAGCGGCATGGGGTCGTTGACCTCCTCGACGGGGCCATCGATCTGCAGACCGTTGTGGTCGACGATCACGCAGAGGTTGTCGAGCTGCTGGTTGCCGGCAAACATGGCGGCCTCCCAGACCTGGCCTTCCTCGCTCTCACCATCGCCCAGCAGGGCGTACGTGCGGTAAGTATCGCCCCAGTGCTTAGCGGCAACGGCCATGCCCACGGCGGCGGAAATGCCCTGGCCGAGCGAGCCAGTGGACATGTCGACGCCCGGGGTGTCGTTCATGTTGGGGTGACCCTGCAGGTGGCTGCCGATGTGGCGCAGCGTCTCGAGATCCTCCTTGGGGAAGAACCCGCGCTCGGCGAGCACGGCGTACAAGCCCGGAGCGCAATGGCCCTTGGAAAGCACAAAGCGGTCGCGATCGGCCTTGCGGGGATCGGCCGGGTCGACGTTCATTTCCTCAAAGTACAAATAGGTCATGATGTCGGCAGCGCCGAGCGAACCGCCCGGATGGCCAGACTTGGCAGCGTGCACGCCGGTGACGATGCCCTTCCTTACCTCGTTGGCAACCTTTTTGAGCTCTTCGTCGCTCATTGTGCCTTCCTTTCATCCTCTTAAGACAAGATGCGCACGGCACCGAAGGTAATCCCAACACAGCCGCAATGCACGTACGTCATTCATTATGCTGGAAACCGATGGCTTTACCAGAGTATTTATCATTATTTGAACAATTGAGCAGGCAGAATCGCTGATGAAACGGTTTACCAATGTGAACGTCTTTTGGATGGAACGTAGTCGGCCCTACGCGTTAATATCCTTGAATCCCTCACCGAAGGCTTCCGTAACGTCGGCGACCGTCACAATGGCGCGAGGATCGCGCTCACGCACGATCGTTTTGAGGGTGTTGAGCTCTCGACGGCTAACGATCACCATGATCACCGGCTTCTCGACGCCCGAATACATACCAGTCGCCTTTAATTTGGTGCAGCCGCGTCCCAGACCATACATGATGTCGGCCGCGATATCGGGAAAATTCTCCGAGATGATAAGTACCATACGGCGCTTATTGCCGCCATCGACCACAGCATCGATCACATAACCGCTAATGACCATCGAAAGGCCTGCATACAGCGCGTTTTCGACCGAGAATACCGGGGCCGAGAGCGCGCACACGGCAACGTCGATCGCCATGACGGTCGAGCCCACCGGCAGCGAGGTGTTACGCGAGATGATTTGGCCAATCGTGTCCGAGCCGCCGGTGTTGGCGCCGGCGCGCAACACCATGCCGTAACCGATGCCCGTGATAATGCCGCCCCACATAGCGGGAAGCATCAGGTCTGCATGTGCCAGAGGCGCTACAAACGGGGCAAACAGATCGGTAAAGAAGCCCAGCAGCACAAAGCCCGTCGCCGTCTGCACTACATAGAACATGCCGCCCTCGCGCATAACGATCAGCAGCAGCAAGGCATTCATCACGATGGTCTGGATACCGACAGGAAGCGACACGCCTCGCGCTGCGCCGACTGCCTGGATAATCGTCGCAAGGCCCGTAACGCCACCGGCTGCAAGACCGTTGGGAATCAAAAACAGGTCGGTCGCGATGGCGGCCAAGGCACACCCCAACATGATCTGGGGTAGATCGTGAAAGAAGTTCATCGAAAGAATGCGCTTGATGTCCAGACGATATGCCATGCTGCCTCCTTCAAAAAAGCGCACCCCATCGGATGCGCTTTGAACTTCTTCATGTATTCGATTCTACCGATTCGCCAAACAAAAACCACCCCTGTGCAGGGTATGTTCTGGATACAAAACCACCCTGCTCGGAGGGTTTTAATCCATTTCCACATAAACTGAGCGGTTTATGCAGACGGGGCCTCCGCGTCAGCGTTGCCGGTAGCCCAACGGTGATAGCCAATCACAAATGGATCCAGATCGCCGTCGTCAAGAACGGCCTCGACGTTGCTGGTCTCCACGCCCGTGCGCAGGTCCTTAACCATCTGGTACGGGTAGAGCACGTAGCTGCGGATTTGGTTGCCAAAACCAATTGTGGTCTTGGGCCCGCGAATCTCATCCAGGGCCTCGGCGCGCTTTTCGAGCTCAATCTCGTACAGGCGCGCCTTGAGGATCTGCATGCACGCGGCCTTGTTTTGAATCTGGCTGCGCTCGTTTTGACACGTGACCACGATACCGCTGGGGAAATGCGTTACGCGCACGGCGGAGTCGGTGGTGTTGACACCCTGGCCGCCCGGGCCGCTTGCATGGTACACGTCGACGCGAATGTCATCGGGGCTAATCTCGATATCGATATCGTCGGGCAGCACCGGAATGACCTCGACGCCGGCAAACGTAGTCTGGCGGCGCTTCTTGTCGTCGGTGGGGCTAATGCGCACCAGGCGGTGAACACCGGCCTCGGCACGAAGCATGCCAAAGGCATCCTTGCCTTCGACGGTAAAGGTCGCGCGATCGATGCCGATAACCTCGGCCGCGGGGCAATCGTTGATGGTGACCTTCCAACCGCGGCGCTGGCAGTACTTCATGTACATCTTAAAGAGCATGAAGGTCCAATCCTGGGCCTCCAAGCCACCCTGCCCGGGCTTGATGGTCACAATTGCGTCGCCGTGATCGAACTCGCCGGTAAACCAGCTCGCAAGCTCAAGCTCGTCGATGGCGCGGGAAAGCCGCTCCGCCGTGGCGGCAGCCTCCTCACGCAGCGCGGCAGCATCGGGGTCATCGCCCATTTCCTCGGCAAGCTCCAGCGCGGCGCGAGCATCGGAAAGCTCACCGCGCGCCGTATCCACGGCGGCGATGTCCTCCTTGGCGCGTGCAATCTCCTCCATCGTGGCGCGAGCGGCATCGGCATCGTCCCAAAAGCCCGGGGCGACGCTTTTGGCCTCGAGCTCCGCCACGCGGGCGCGCTTCTCGTCCAAATGGAGATACGACTCGACCTCGCCGAGTCGGTCCGCAAACGCGTCCAACTCGGCGGGAGTTACCTCTAGAGTCTCGGCCATTAACGATTCCTGCCGTGGCAGTACTTAAACTTCTTACCGCTACCGCAAGGGCACAGGTCGTTGCGGCCCACGTTGACATAGGGGTCATCGCTCTCGGACTTGCGATAGGTCGTCACCTTGCCACCGTTGTTAACGGCAGCCGGACCACCCTGGACGGCGGTGCGGGCCTGCACCTGAGCCTGCTTGCGCAGTACCGAATCGCTGTTGTCGCCATCGACCTCGGCGGGACCAGAGAAGCGCGCACCCTTAAGGGCGGGGTCCTCCTTGTGCTCCACAGCCTGCGGGGCAGCTTTGAGCTCAATGCGCAGAACAGTGCGCAGGTAATCCTCGTACATGGTATCGACGAGTATCTGGAACGCGCCGTAGGCCTCGGTCTTGTACTCAACCAGCGGGTCGCGCTGGCCAAAGCCGCGCAGGCCGATACCGGTCTTGAGGTAGTCCATCTCCTGCAGGTAGTTCATCCAACGCGTATCGATTACGCGCAGCATGACCTGGGTATTGAGCTCGCGCATCAGGTCCTCGCCCAGGCGCTCGGCCTTCATGTTGTAGCACTTCTCAACATAAGCCAAGACATCGGCGGCCAGGGCCTCAAAGTCCTCGTCGGGGAACTGAGGGGTATCGATATGCCCGGTCAGCTCGACGACCCATTTGCGCAGACCCTCAAGATCGCGCTCGCCCTCGTGGCTGTCCTTGGTGCAGAACTCCTGCACACAGCGGTACACGGTATCGTGCATGACCTCGGTGATGTGGTCGGTCAGGTCCTTGCCGTCCAGAATCTTGTTGCGCTCGGCGTAGATGACCTGGCGCTGCTTGTTCATGACGTCGTCGTACTCAAGAACGCTCTTACGCATGGAGAAGTTGATGCTCTCGACCTTGTGCTGGGCATTCTCGACGGCCTTGGAAATGATCTTGTGCTGGATGGGCATGTCGTCGCCCATGTCGGCCGTAACCATCATCTTGGAGACGCGGTCCATCCTGTCGCCGCCGAACAGGCGCATGAGGTCATCCTCGAGTGACAGGTAGAACTGGGTCTCGCCCGGATCGCCCTGACGACCGGAACGGCCACGCAGCTGGTTGTCGATACGGCGGGACTCATGGCGCTCGGTGCCGATAACGGTCAGGCCGCCGGCGGCAAGCACGCGCTCGCGCTCGGCCTTGCAGGTCTCCTTGGCCTCGGCGTTAAACTGCTCGAGCTGCTCGGGCGTCACGTCCTCCATGGTCAGGCCCTCGTGCTCCAGGCGCTCGCGCACCAGCTCGTCGGGGTTGCCGCCCAGCAAGATGTCTGTACCACGGCCGGCCATGTTGGTAGCGATGGTCACGGCGCCATAGCGACCAGCCTGGGCCACGATATGGGCCTCGCGCTCGTGGTGCTTGGCGTTGAGGACCTCGTGCGCGATACCGCGCTTAGTGAGGGCGGCGGACAGTTTCTCGGAGCTCTCGATGGAGACGGTGCCCACCAGGACCGGCTGGCCCTTGGCGTGACGACGCTCAACGTCGTCGGCAACGGCGTTGTACTTGGCCTGGATGGTGCGGTAGACCAGGTCCTCGTGGTCAACACGCTGCACGGGCTTGTTGGGGGGAATGACCTCGACGGGCAGCTTGTAGATCTCGCGGAACTCGGCGTCCTCGGTGAGCGCCGTACCGGTCATGCCGGAGAGCTTATCATACAGGCGGAAGTAGTTCTGCAGGGTGATGGTGGCAAGGGTCTGGTTCTCCTCGCGCACGAGCACGCCCTCTTTGGCCTCGATGGCCTGGTGCAGGCCCTCGGAATAGCGGCGACCCTCCATGATACGACCGGTGAACTCGTCGACGATCTTGACCTCGCCGTTGGTGACCACGTACTGCTTGTCGCGGTGGAACATGTACTGGGCCTTCAGCGCCTGCTGCAGGTGGTTGACCAGCTGGCCGGAGAGATCGGCATAGATGTCATCGATACCCAGGCGGCGCTCAATCTTCTTAAGACCGCGCTCGGTGGCGGCGATGGTGTGCTTGGCCTCGTCCATGACGAAGTCGCCCGTGGGCTCCACGTCCTCGGTGGCGGTGAGCATGTCGTGCGAGACGTCCTCACCGCGCTCAAGGCCGCGCACGGCGCGCGCGAAGTCCTTGTAAGTGCTGGCGGACTTGGTGCCGGCGCCCGAGATGATGAGCGGCGTTCTGGCCTCGTCGATCAGGATGGAGTCGACCTCGTCGACGATGGCGTAGCTGTGGCCGCGCTGAACACGCTGCTCGGGGCGGGTAACCATGTTGTCGCGCAGATAATCGAAACCGAACTCGGAGTTGGTGCCGTACGTGACGTCGGCCTGGTAGGCTGGGCGCTTCAGCTCGAGCGGCATGTTGTTCTGCAGCAGACCGACGGTCATGCCCAGATACTTGTAGATGCGACCCATCCACTCGGAGTCGCGCTTGGCCAGGTAGTCGTTGACGGTGACGACGTGCACGCCCTTACCGGCGATAGCGTTGAGATAGCCGGCCAGCGTGGAGACGAGGGTCTTGCCTTCGCCGGTCTTCATCTCGGCGATGTGGCCCTCGTGCAGCGCCATGGCGCCGATGAGCTGTACATCAAAGTGACGCATGCCCATGGTGCGCTTGGAAGCTTCGCGCACGGTAGCAAAGGCCTCGGGGAGCATGTCGTCGAGCGACTCGCCGTTGGCGTAGCGCTCACGAAACTTATCGGTCTGGGCGCGGAGCTCCTCCTCGGTCATCTTCTCAAACTGGGGCTCAAGACCGTTGATCTTGTCGACGATCTTGTAGTAGCGCTTCAGGTCCTTATCGGATCCAAAGGACAGCAGCTTTGACATGAATCCCATGTGGTTTTCCTTTTTGGCCATCGCCCGCGGCATGAAACCTTGGACGAGTTAAACACAGATATTTGTACTTTAGCCAAACAAGGCGCCGCCTATGCGGTCGACACGCTCGACCACGTAATAACTACGACAGCCTGCCAAAAAGGGACTGGTTTATTTTGGCAGCTTTTATCTGGGAAAACGCTGCCTCTCTGCCATTTGGTGCAAATCAACCTGTCCCATTCGCACCAACCTGGTGCAATGGGAACGGGTTAGCTTGCACCAATAAAAAGAAAAGGGCCGCGCACCCAAACGGATGCGCGACCCTTATGCCATGAATGCGAGTGTTTCCGCGGCGAGCTATTTACTCAGCAGCCTCGGCGGTCTCGGCCTCGGCAGCGACCTCCTCGACGGGAGCCTCTGCGGGAGCCTCGGCGGCCTGCTTGGCAGCCTCCTCGGCAAACTTAGCGGCACGCTTAGCCTTCTCGGCAGCCTTAGCCTCAGCGGCGGCCTTGCGAGCGGCCTCGGCCTCAGCAGCCTTGGCGGCCTTGGCAGCCTTGGCCTCCTCAGCCTTCTTGAGCTGGGCGGCAGCGGCGCCACCGAACTTGTCGGCGAAGCGCTGGACGCGTCCACCGGTGTCGACGAACTTCTGCTGGCCGGTGTAGAACGGGTGGCACTCGTTGCAAAGCTCGACCTTCATCTCGGACACGGTAGCGTGCGTCTTGAAGGTGTTGCCGCAGGAGCACGTCACCGTGCACTCGACATACTGGGGATGGATACCCTGCTTCATGGTAGGACTCCTTATTAGTCAGGCGCTGGTTACCGATCAGCGCATAAGGCGTCTTGGTTTCCGACCAAGACAACAAACTCGGCTATGATACCACGGCACCGCGCGTCCCACAAAAGGTTCACGGTCTTTGCGTTGTGCATCGCGCCCAAGGCACGGCAGACGACACGACGAATCGCGGCAAACGGGCGCCTTTGCCCCTTCTCCCATGTTGCAGACGTGTAACGCCGCAGCAAAGGTGCCCTTTTTTGCGCCAGACAGGTACAATGATGAACACTGTACCGTAGCGGAGCGCCCCGCGCGCGCCGCAATCACGCGAAAGGGTTTCCCATGGCCGAGATCTCGTCCTCCCGTATCGTCATCACCGTCCTTGGCAAGAACCGCCCCGGCATCGTCGCCGGCGTCACCCGTGTCCTAGGCGAGGCCAACGTCGACATCCGCGACATCACGCAGTCCATTATCGAGGACATCTTCACCATGACCATGCTGGCCGATACCGCCGAGTCCAAGCTCGACTTCGCCGAGCTGCAGAAGGCGCTGGCCGAGGCCGGCGAGCTTTCGGGCGTCAACGTGTCCATCCAGCGCGAGGACGTCTTCAACTTTATGTACCGCCTGTAGCGAGCAAGCCGCTGGGGATAGCCTGACGCGCGCATGCCCATGCAAGTCACCCCGATGCGGCCCGGAGAGGAGCGCGCATGGCCTACGACGCCAAGAAAATCTATTACCGCTTCGACGACCACCTGAGCCGCCTGGTCTTGGATTACGAAGCGAGCCGCCAGATTTCGCCCGAAAGCGAAAATCTCTACTATGGCCTGCCGACTGACCCTTATGACGAGGGCCTATTTGTTGAGCACAATGTCAAGCGCGGCCTGCGCAATGCCGACGGCTCGGGCGTGGTCGCGGGCCTCACTCGCATCTCGGATGTGCACGGCTACAACAAGGTCGACGGTAAGGTCGTGCCCGATCAGGGCAAACTCACGCTTCGTGGCTACAGCATCGAGGATCTGGTCAACAACGCCCAGGCCGAGAACCGCTACGGCTACGAAGAGGTCGCCTATCTGCTCATTACGGGCTCTCTGCCCACCAAGGAAGAGCTTGACGGTTTTTGCGGACGTCTGGGTGCTTTTAGGCACCTGAGCGACGAATACGTCCGCGAGTTCCCCATGACCACGGTGTCGTCGAGCATCATGAATGTGCTTCAGCGCGCCGTGCTGCTGCTCTACGCCTTCGACGCCGAGCCCGACGCCATTACACCCGAGCACGAAATCGATGTCGCCATCTCCATGCTCGCCCGTCTCCCCCGCATCGCCGCCTTCGCGCATATGGCCTCGGTCGCCAAGCGCCGCGGCTCCGAGGTTCATGTACCGCATCCCACGCCCGGTCTCTCCACCGCCGAGACCATCCTGCAGGTGTTGCGCGGCGGCATGGCATTCACCCGCGACGAAGCCATGCTGCTCGACGTGATGCTCATGCTGCATGCCGAGCACGGCGGCGGCAACAACTCCACGTTTGCCTGCCGCGTACTGTCCTCCTCGGCCACCGATCCGTATTCCGCCTACGCCGCGGCCATCGGCTCGCTCAAGGGCCCGCGCCACGGCGGCGCCAACGCCAAGGTCGTGTCCATGCACGAGGACATCCGTGCACATGTCTCCAATTGGGAGGACGAGGACGAGGTCGCAGCCTACCTGGGCAAGATTCTCGACAAGCAGGCCTTCGACGGCACGGGTCTCATCTACGGTATGGGCCACGCCGTCTACACCCTGAGCGACCCGCGCGCCGAGGTCTGCCGCCACTACGCACGTTCGCTCGCTGCCAAGAAAGATCTGGGCGAGGAATTCGCGCTCATCGAGCGCATCGAGCGCCTGGCACCGCAGGTGATGCGCGACCACGGCATGACCAAGCCTATCTGCGCCAACATCGACCTGTACACAGGCTTTATCTACAAGATGCTCGGCGTACCCGAGACGCTTTTTACGCCGCTATTCGCCGTCGCCCGCATGGCCGGCTGGTCGGCACACCGCATGGAAGAGCTCTTCTGCGCGCACCGTATTATTCGCCCGGCCTATCGTCCGGTGATCGAGCCGCTGGAGTACAAGCCGCTCGCCGACCGCTAGGACGCAGACCGTTATAGAACTCGAGCGTGGTCAGGGCATCACCGCCCTCGGCCACGCTTTTTATGCCAGCAGAAAGGGCTGCATCGAATGATTGTTTTTTCCGATATGGATGGAACGCTGTTGACGAGTGACAAGCAGATGAGCGACGCCACCTGGGCGATGCTCGACGAGCTCGCACGTCGCGGCATTGAGTTTGTACCGTGCACGGGACGTCCGCTGTCGGGCATCTTTGAGCCCATCCTCGCCCATCCCGCCGTACACTATGCCGTCTGTGCCAATGGCGCCAGCGTCTGGCAGCTCGACGACGATGTGTCCACCGATACCTCGCGCGCAACGCGCATCTTGAGCCGACCGCTCGATTGCGGCATTGCCCATCGCATCCACCGCATCGCCGCCGGCCACGATGTGACCTTCGATATCTTCGCGGATGGGCAGTGCTTCCTCCCCCGCTCGCTCTACGCGCGTCTGGATGAGTTCTGCGGCGGCGACCCCCACATCGCGGCTTCGCTCAAGCGCACACGAACACCGATCGACATGGATATCGACAGCAAGATCGACGAGGTCGAGACGCTCGAACGCATCGCCATGTACTGGCACGACCCGGCCGATCGCGACGCCATCGCGGCGGAGCTCGACACGCTCGGAGGCATTGAGGTCACGCGTTCGTACGCCATGAATATCGAGGTCATGGGCGAGGGCGCCACCAAGGGAACGGCCCTCACGTGGCTATGCGAGCACCTGGGCGAGCGTCTCGCCGACGCTTGGGCGTTCGGCGACAACATCAACGACATCCCCATGCTGCAGACAGCGGGCCACGGCATGGCCATGATCAACGGCGAACCCGAAGACCGCGAGGCCGCCGACGCCATCACCGAATACGACAACGACCACGACGGCGTCGCCCGCACCATCATGGCCGCCCTCGCCTAGCAGCATCAACCCGGCAGGGTAGCTAAGTAGTCGTTGGGGACACTCCTCGCGGGGCGCCGCAAAGACTGTCCCCGGCTGCCGACAGAAAAGGAACGTCTCCATCTGCCGAATTAGGCGAGACTCTCCAGCACGCGACGGAGCTCCTGCTGAACGGCGTGGTCGCGGTTGCAGCCTACGACGCGATCGGCAACCGCTTTGAGCGCGGGGCGCGCGTTTTCCATCGCGCAGCCCGTGCCGACAAAGCGAATGATCTCGTAGTCGTTCATCGAGTCGCCAAACGCCATGACCTCGTCGCGTCCAATGCCGTAGTGTTCCGCGAGCTGCGCGATGCCCGAGGCCTTCGACACACCGGGCTGCATAGCATCGATCCACGCGTTGCCCGAAGGCGCAAAAGTAAAGAGCTGACCAAGTTCGCGCTGTAGCACGTAGGCGCTGTCCATAACGACACCGTCATCGCAAAAGATACTCGCCTTGATGATATTTACGCTGGGATCGGGCAGCTCCCAAATACGCTCGGCATTGGGAAGGTCCTTATCGACCTCACGCACGAACTTGCACTCGTCATCGAGCAGGAAGGACTTGGTTCGGTCAAAGAGCGCAAGATGCAGATTGGGAAACGTCGCGACTGCTTGGGCGAGCTTTCGAATCGCCAGGTGCGAATACACCTCACGGTCTACCATTTTGCCGTCGGCGTAGACTTGGGCACCGTTAGCGGCGACAAAGTCCATCTTGTCGCGAACGGGCGCAAAGAACTCGCACAGGCGATCGTAGCGGCGACCTGACGATGCGGCAAAATGCACGCCATGCTCGTGTAGCGCCAGAATCAGTTCGTAGGTCTCGGGAGGCACCTGGCTGTTTTCGTCAAGCAACGTGCCGTCCATATCGGATGCAATCAGTTTAAACATGGAAAAGCTCCCTTCGGGCTTGTTGGAATCGAACGTGTATCCAATTCCAACGTACCCAAAGGGAGCTCAGGTAAGACTCCGCGGGCGCAAACGTTACAAGGACCTAGCAAATAGCTCACGCGCGTCAGAGGTCCCACGGTCGCAGCGCCAGGCAACACGTCAAAGAGTGTCGCAGGCGACTAGACGTTTAAGAACGTCCCCGATGACTAGTCGGCGTAGGTGAAGGTTGTGACGTCGAACATGCCCTCGGGGCGGATGCGGAGCGTCGGGATAACCGGCAGGGGCAGGAAGATGATGCCCATGATGGGGTCGAGCGGCGGCTCGATGCCCATGGCGCGCGCCTTGACCATAAAGTCGTCGTGCTGCGCGGCGACATCCTCGGCCGTGCCTTCGCTCATCAGGCCGCCGAGCGCCAGCGGGATGCGCGCCACGACCTCGCCGTTGCGCACCAGTACGTGACCGCCCTGGCCCACGGCCTCGACGGCAGCCATCATATCGGCGGCATTGTCGCCCACCACGCATACGTTGTGCGAGTCGTGACCGATCGTCGAGGCGATGGCACCGCCTGTGATGGTGAAGCCACGCACCCAGCCGCGACCGATATGCTTGCCGACAAGACCCAGGCCCGCAGGACCATCACCGTCGGCGCCCTCGGCCTGCAGCGACACGCCGCGGCCATGGCGCTCGATCAGCATAATGCGGCGCAGGCCCTCGGCACTCTCGGGGCGAACCATACCCGTGATGGCCTTACCCGGCACCACGTCGATCACGGCCTCGCCCGGCTTAAAGGCATAGTCGAACACGTCGAGCGAAAGCTTCGGCAGCTTAACGGAGGCGCGCAGCTCGTCGGCAAGGGCCGCAACCTCGGCCATCTCGGCTGCAATCTCGCCCACAAAGGTACCGTCCTGCGCCACCAGGGCACCGGCGGCATATACGCGATGCGGAGCCGTGGCAAACGTCAGGTCATTGAGCACCAGCAGGTCGGCACGCTTGCCCGGGGCGATGGCGCCGCGGAGCTCGTGCGGGTCGCGGCAGCCGTGATCCAGGCCAAACGCCTCGGCCGTGGAGAGGGACGCCATGGAGATGGCGACCACCGGGTCGATGCCGGCCTCGATAGCCACGCGGCAGGCATTGTCGATCATGCCGGTCGAAAGCGCGTCGGAAGGGGCGCGGTCGTCGGTCGCAAAGCAGCAGCGGCGGGCACGGGCGGGGTTTTCCAGCAGCATCGGCGACAGGTTGGCCAGGTCATGGCTGCACGTACCCTCGCGCAGCATCACGTACATGCCGCGAGACAGCTTGTCGAGCGCCTCCTCGGGAATCGTCGACTCATGGTCAGCGATAATACCTGCTGCGGCATAGGCGTTGAGGTCCTTGCCGGCAACGAGCGGGGCGTGACCGTCAACCTGTTTGGACGGCGTCTGGTTGGCAGCGTCGATACGAGCGCAGGTCTCGGGATCGGCCATAAAGACGCCCGGCAGGTTCATCATTTCGCCCAGACCAAAGACATCGCCCGGATGCTCGGCAAAAAACGCCTGCATATCAGCAGCGGTGATGACGGCACCGGCCTGCTCGTCGGGCAGCGCGGGCACGCACGAAGGCATCATGTACTTGATGGAAATAGGAGCGCGACGACCGTCCTCGATCATAAAGCGCAGGCCGTCCAAGCCAGAAACATTAGCGATCTCGTGGCTGTCGGCAATAGCGGTGGTGGTACCGCGCGTCGCCGCCATGCGCGCATACTCGGCAGGGCGGATGTTCGAAGACTCGATATGCAAGTGTCCGTCAATAAAACCGGGGGCAAGATAGCGGCCCTGGCAATCGATGACCTCGGTCGCCTCGTAGGTGCCGGCGGCATCGTCGCGACCATCGTAGAGCACACCGACGATCACGCCATCCTTGACGGCAACGCTACCGGGCGCCACGCGCTGACCGTACACATCGACAATCTGTGCGTTGGCAAACAGCGTGTCAACGGGCACGCGACCCTCGGCGGCCTCGATCACAGACCTCATGACCTCAACGGACATACATACTCCTTTAACCGTAGAAAAAAGCTGCGGAGCGGACATGCCTTCACCGCAGCAAACCAATAGCCATTGTATGCCCAAAAGGAGGCCGCCGATAACACCCCTTCCGCTTAACGGCACTGCCAAATGATCCCTTGGGGACGGAGGAAAACGGATCACCGGGCCAAACCGACCCCCTCGGTGATCCGTTTTCCTCCGTCCCCAAGGGATCATCTAAAAAGGCCGCAGTCGGGAATCCCGGCTGCGGCCCTATTGCACATGTTAGGTTGACCTACTTGCTAGACCAACTTAAAGCCCTTGCGCTTGCCCACGGAGAGGGTGTCGCCCAGCTTGAGGGCGCTGGGGTCGATGTTGTAGCTCTTGGGAGCCACGGCCTTGCCGTTGATCTTGACGCCGCCGCCGTCGATGTCGCGACGGGCCTGGCCGGCGCTGGCCGAAAGGCCCAGGTCCTTGAGCAGGCCGGCGAGGTAGATCTGGCCCTCGTCGTTAACAGTCAGCTCAATGTGCTTCTCGGGGAAGTCGGCGAGCTGGCCCTCCTTGAACACGCGGTCGAACTCGGCCTGAGCCTCGTCGCCTGCACCGGCGCCGTGGTAGGTGTCGCACAGGTCGCGGCCCAGAGCGCGCTTGAGCTCATAGGGATCGGCGGAGCCGTCGGCCAGGGCAGCGTCGATCTTGTCGACCTCGGCCGGGGTGAGCGAGCTCGCCAGGCGGTAGTACTTGCCGATCATCTCGTCGGGGATGGACATGGTCTTGCCGAACATATCCTTGGGCGCGTCGGTCAGGCCGATGTAGTTACCGTAGGACTTGGACATCTTACGGACGCCATCGGTGCCCTCGAGCAGCGGCATGGTGAGCGCGATCTGTGGCTCCATGCCCATCTTCTCCATGAGCTCACGGCCGGCAAGCAGGTTGAAGAGCTGGTCGGTGCCGCCCATCTCCACGTCGGCCTTGATCTGCACGGAGTCGAAAGCCTGCATCACGGGATACAGGAACTCATGCAGGGCGATCGGCGTCTGAGACTGGTAGCGCTTGGTAAAGTCGTCGCGCTCGAGAATACGGGCGACGGTGAACTTGGAGCACACCTGCAGCAGACCGGCCAGATCCATCGACAAGATCCAGTCACCGTTGTGCACGATGGTGGTCTTCTCGGGATCCAGGATCTTCATGGCCTGGCTCACATAGGTCTCGGCATTGGCCTCGATCTGCTCCTGCGAAAGCTGCGGACGGGTGGAATTCTTGCCCGAAGGGTCGCCAATCAACGCGGTACCGTTGCCGATGATGAGGGTGACGTTGTGGCCCAGGTCCTGGAACTGACGCATCTTGCGCAGCGGCACGGCGTGGCCCAAGTGCAGATCGGGGCTGGTGGGGTCGACGCCGAGCTTGATGTTGAGGGGCTCGCCCTTCTCAAGCTTCTTGCGAAGGTCGGCCTCGGGAACGATCTGCGCGGCGCCCGAGGTGATGATACGCATTTGCTCGTCAACAGACAGCATTGGGTATCCTCCTTTTGCTATAGCACCCTCGCCGAAAACGGCGGTGCTGGAAGTCCATAAACTCTCTTATGATAACAAACTGACGCGACGCAGCATCTACGACAGGAAAATCCTCGTCCTGCCGCATGCGTCGATGGCAACTGGCAGACGCGTACCGTCACGCTCGACCAGATATCGCACCTGCCGACGACGCAAGCAGTCGCGGCAACGGACCTGCCCCGTCGCATCGGTGGCACAGACGCCCTCGGCGGTCAGCAGGCAGTGCTCGCACACCATGAGCTCGGGACGGTCGGCGTCGACCGGACCCAAGACGCCGGGTTCAGCAGCCAGCTCGGCAATACGCTCCCTATCATTGCTGAGCAGCTCGGCAGGCAAGTATACCCACCCCGCGCCAAGCCCGCGCAGCCAGGCAAGCGTGGCCCGATTGGCACAGAACACCGGCGCCGCCACGTCAAACGCCGTGCCCAGCTCGCGGGCCATCGCCACCTGCCCCAGGTTGCGGCAAACCACACGCCCGGCACGCTGCATAAGCGCCCGAGTCCGCTCGATATCGCCTGCGCGGCACACTTCGTCGAGCACCACCGTCGCATCGGACAGATCCCGCTCATCGCGCGGATCCAAATCCATCAGCTCCCAGGCAAAGACCATTCGAGCAAAAGCCTCATGCTTTGCCGGCTCCGCCGGTCCCGCCAACTCCGTCGGTACACCGCCATCTGCCAGAACGCCCTCAAACGGCAGTACCCCAACGGACTGCTCAACAGGCGCGACCGCATCTGCCTCGACCCGCATGCGCTCCAACACCGTTGCCGTCTGCCCCAGCACGCCGGCACTGCGAATCAGATAGACCTCGCAGCCCGCGTCCACCTTGCGTTTGCAATGCACGACGATGCGCTCTCCCGCAGCGGCGTCCACGGGGCAAGGCACCTGTGGCCAGCGCTTGGGCACATCGGGACGCGCGTCGGCACCCGGGTAAAATCGGATCTCGAGCGTATCGCCCGCCGCCACGGCGGCATCAAGCTCAACCGTCACCTCTTCGTGACCCACCGCCACCAAGTGGCCCACGCGCACGCCCTGGTTGATCGCGCGCTCAAAGCTCATGAGCTCGGCGCCCGAACGACCCCGCAGATACGCATCGGTAAAGCCGCGGTTGAACGACCTTCCCAGCTCGCGCTCAAGCGCCGGCACCGCATCGGCATCCCATGTGCCGTCGCGCAGCATATTGAGCGCCCGACGCCACACCCTCACCACGTTAAAGACGTAGTCGGGATTCTTCATGCGGCCCTCGATCTTGAGCGATGCCACGCCGGCGGCAACAAGCTCGGGCAGATGCGCGATGCCCAGATAGTCACGCGGACAAAGCAGGCGATCCCCTTCGACAGCGACAACACTCTGCCCCGCCTCGTCCACCAGGTCATAGGATAGACGGCACGGTTGCGTGCAATCACCGCGCATCGCAGAGCGGCCACGTCGAAGGGCAGAGAACCCGCACGCACCCGAGTATCCAATGCAAATAGCGCCGTGGCAGAACACCTCGATGGGCACGCCAGTAGCACAAAGCGTCTCAATCTCTGCAACGCTCAGCTCGCGCGCAGTCGTCACGCGCTCAACGCCCAACTCCTTGGCAGCCAACCGCACGGCACCCTCGCTATGAGCGCCCGCCTGAGTGGACAGGTGAATCTCGACCCCCGGAATCGCCGCACGAAGCGCACAGGCCAGCCCGGCATCGGCCACAATCAACGCATCGGCACCCAACGCGCGCGCATGCGCCCCCAACGCCACGGCGTCGGCAAACTCATCATCGAACACGAAAACGTTGAGCGTCACGTACACACGCACGCCATGGGCATGGGCCACGGCACAACCGCGCGCGAACTCATCATCGCTAAAGCCATGCGCGCTCACTCGAGCGTTGAATCCGTCCAGCCCCGCATAGATGGCATCGGCACCCGCCGCAATCGCCGCGAGCATCTGGTCGAGCCCGCCAGCAGGCGCCAGCAGTTCGGGCAGCGCCACTTCAGCCGCCGCCAACTCGCTTTCGCATTGTTCGCTCGATTCCGTCGCCCAAATCGCCATCGGCAAACTCCTTACCAAGGTATGCAATCACTCTGTTAATTGCCGTCAACCAGCATACACGAGGCCTCGCGCGGCCCGATTGGTTTATCGTGTAATAACTTATGTCCATCCTGCCCGACGCATACCCGCCGCCTGGCACGACATACTTGGAGGTCAATATATGGGTCCTCGCCAACGACAGGGACACGGTCGCTCTAAGACGCACGCCCTGCCCGTCATCCTGCTCTCGCTTTTGGGCTTTTTGCTCATCGCGGGCGTAGCATTTGGCATCGGCATGATCGGCAACGTCAACCGCTGGCTGTCCGACCTGCCCGACTACACCGACGCCAACGCCTATCTGGTCAGCGAGCCTACCGAAATTGTTGACTGCAACGGCAACAAGATCGCCAGCTTCTATACGCAAAACCGCAAGTCCATCACCAAGGACCAAGTGTCCCCGTACGTGCTGCAGGGCACCGTTGACGTTGAGGACGAGCGCTTCTACGAGCATGGCGGCATCGACCTCTGGGGCATTGCACGCGCATCGGTGGCAACCCTCACCGGCGGCCACGAGGGCGCATCGACCATCACCCAGCAGCTGGTTCGCAACACCATCTTGCAGGAGGAACAATTCGACTCGACCATCGAGCGTAAGGTGCGCGAGGCCTATATCGCCATCAAGATGGAGGATATGTACTCCAAAGACGAGATCCTCATGATGTACCTCAACACCATCTACTACGGCCATGGAGCATATGGCATCGAGGCCGCCGCCGAGACCTATCTGTCCAAGACCGCCGCCAACCTCACCCTGAGCGAGGCCGCGCTGCTCATCGGCCTTCCCAACTCGCCCTCGCAGTACGACCCCACGGTTAATCCCGACTTGGCGCTGTCCCGCCGCAATAAGGTTCTGGACAACATGCTGCGTCTGGGCCACATCACGCAGGAAGAGCACGATGCCGCACAGGCTGAGCCCATCACGCTTAACGTGACCGAGATTTCGGGCAGTGGCGTCGATGTGTACTCTCAGCCCTACTTTGTCTCCTACGTTAAGCAGCTGCTTGAGCAGGAGTTCTCCACCGACGTGCTCTTTAAGGGCGGTCTGACCGTCAAGACCACCATCGACCCCACCATGCAGCAGGTGGCCGAGGAGGCTGTGCGCTCGCAGCTCGACACGCTTTCGCTCGACGGCCTGGACATGGGCATGGTCGTCGTTGACCCCAAGACCGGCTACATCAAGTGCATGGTAGGCGGCTACGACTACAACGCCGACGAGAATCACGTGAACCACGCTACGGCAAAGCGCCCCGTGGGCTCCACGTTTAAGGCCTTTACGCTGGCAACTGCCATCCAAAACGGCATGAACCCCAACGTCACCCTCAACTGCAACTCGCCGCTCAAGGCCAAGGGCACCACGACCGAGGTGCAAAACTACGGCAACCAGAGCTATGGCAACATCACGCTCAAGCAGGCAACGGCATACTCATCCAACACCGGCTACATTCAGGTGGCCGAAGCCATCGGCAATGACAAGATCATGTCGCTCGTCAAAAAGCTCGGCATCGATCCCGCCAAGGACAATATTGAGGACGTTCCCGTCATGACGCTCGGCACCGGGTCCATCTCACCGCTCGAGATGGCATCTGCCTACGCAACGTTTGCCAACGGTGGCTACTACCGTCAGCCCATCGCCATTACCGAGATCGACTCGCGTACCGGCTCGGTTCTGTACCAGCACACCGACAATCCCACGCAGGTGCTCACCGAAGGCGAGGCTGCCGCGGTTACCGATGTTCTATCCGGCGTCATGCAGGGCAGCGGCACGGGTGCCGCCGGCGCGCTGAACGTCAACCAGCCCTATGCCGGCAAGACGGGCACCACTGACAACACCACCAACCTGTGGTTCTGCGGCTTCACGCCGCAACTGACATGCGCCCTGTGGACCGGTTATTCCGCAGGCGAGATTCCCATCCAAAAGTACGGTTCGGACCTGCTGGGCGACAGCACCAACCTGCCCGTCTTTAAGAAGTTCATGAACACCGTTCTTGCGGGCACCGAGCGCGAGGAATTCCAGACCGGAACGGCTCCCACGTACAAGAACAATAACGTCTGGAAGTTCTACGGCACAAACAACAAAAAGAAAGACGAAGAGGATAAAGACGAGGAAAAAGAAGAGGAAGAGACCACGACCACCACAACGACAACGACAACCACGACCACTGAAACCCCGGGCGGCAACACCACCGGCGATAGCGGTACGACAGGTGGCGACGGTGGCACGGGTGGCAATGGTGGCACGGGTGGCGACGGTGGCACGGGTGGCGACGGTGGCACGCCGACGCCTACCCCCGATCCTACGCCCACGCCCGACCCCTCTACGGGCCAGTAGACGCAAAGCGGCATCTGACACCAAGGCGCCCGAGCAGCACGTACGCTGCTCGGGCCTTCTTTATTTCGGCAGATGTCACAAGATGCCACGACGGCCCCGGCTGCAGGACCGATAGAGCAACGGGTGCCGGCATGCAAAAGGGCGCTGACCTTCGTCAACGCCCTCGGCAATTACCTATAGCAACAATCGGCACAGCAGCAGTGCCACGCATCCCCTACTTGTGAGAGTTACTCAGCTTGTTGATGAGCGCCTCAAGGCGTTCGCCGTCCTCGGCCGTCTGCGCAATGACTAAGATCGTGTCGTTGCCGGCAAGCGAGCCGAGTACGTCGGGCAGCTCCGCGGCATCGACCGCTGCGGCAATACCAGAAGCCGTACCGGGCTGCGCCTTGATCATAACCAGATTATCGGTGCGCAGTACGCCGGTAACCAGCTCGGAAACCATGCGCTGCAGATGCAGGTCCTCGGCAAGGACATAGATGCCCTCGGGGAGCTTACGCAGTCCCATGTCCGCGATGTCGCGCGAAACGGTCGCCTGCGTGCAATCGAAACCCATGGCGCGAAGCTCGTCTACCAAAACGCGCTGCGTACGTACGTCCTTATTGCGAACAATATCTCTGATGGCATCCTGGCGCCCATTGCGTTTTTTGGCCATACAAAACCTCACTCCAAAAGATGGCGGAGACAATCACTTAGTAATTGAATAGTTTAGCGCTATTTGAGGGTTTTAGTGAATAAGAACGCATTTCGAAACAATTCCATGCAATTTATTTCGAAAATCACGCTACTGGACAGTCCTGACGCCCGAACGATTGAAAAAGGCCGCCAGATGCGTATACAACGCACACCGCATAGGCTTGGCACTAGCTATCGAACCATAGAGCAGACCTAAGCCCCGATGATTGCCCTTAAGAGCCACAACCATCTGACGGGTACGCTGCGCTTCGAGCATATCATGCAAACGGGCCGAACGCTCTATTGAAGACACCCCATGGGGGCTCAGACACAAATTTTCGATGCAGGCAACCAGGCCGGCGTAGTAATACCGCTGGCAGACCTGCTTCAACTGATCGCCACCGCCCGCGACGGCAAGCGAGTCGGCAAGCCTGTCGAGCGCCCCGATATCATCAGAAAGCCTGGCAAACATCGTGGGGTCAAACGTCTCCGTAATCGACGGCGCCACTGCATGAAAACGGGCACGGCCACATCCCGAAACGCGCTTTGCCTGCGAAAGCGCGAACGTCAAAAAAGACACCGTGCGAAACGCATCGCCATGCGCAAGGCACGCCTCAAAAAGGGCGCGATCATACAGCACGCCAGAGGTCTGTCGGATTAAACCACAGGAAACCAATTGGGTCAGGCAAGCCGCCCGGTCCTCATCTTCAGAAACGGATGTCGCGTCCAAAACTCGGGAATGACGTTCGCGGTGAACATCGTAGCGATCGAGCGAAACAGAGGGAAACACGATGTCAGCAGAAGCGTCGCAGGAGCTTTCGACCATCTGCGAAAGGGACTGCGGCGCAAACCACTCATTGGCATTCATCGCAATGATCTGGGAGCCGCGCGAAGCCGCAAAGCCGGCACGCAGGCAGGCACCAGGCGCTGGGTCCTCAACATCAATCAAATCAATATGAATGTCCCTGTCGGCGGCAACTTCGAGCGAATGGCGCACACCGGCTACCACGCCGCGGCAAACGACGACAATTTGCAAATCGTAGAGGTCTTGGTTTTGGATGCTCTCGAGTGCGCGCATCGCATAGCTGGGCGAACCCTCAACAATCAGGATCACCGAAAGTCGCGGATGCGAACCACGTCGAACCAAGTTTTTCCGTCCTCTCGACAGCTAGTAACAAACTGTCGTTCATGGTACACCCCGTTAATTAATGCGGGCGGTCGCCCGTCGCGATGCACGTCAAGAACAGATGTTGCACACGCCCCGCCCACAGGCGCCGCACACAAAGATCGCCGTCAGGCAGCCACTTCCCTAATCGAGCACCACAAGCTCGGCGGGGTCGTAGTCCACGCCCATAAAGGTAAGACCGCATGCGGGCGCCGTAGGACCGGCAGCGGAGCGATCGCAGGCATCAATTACCTCGCGCATCCACTCGGGATCGCGGCGATGCATGCCGATCTCGACAAGGGTGCCCACAATGGTTCGAACCATCGAATGCAAAAACGCATTGCCCTCGATGGTAAACGTGAGGATGTCCTCGCCAAAGGCGACCTCATGGCCAAACTCGGCACGCATTACGCAGCGGTGCGTAGGTTTGCCCACGGCAGAAGCGACCTTGCAAAAGCTCTTAAAGTCCTGCTCGCCCAAAAGCGCAGGGCAGGCGGCCGCCATCGCATCGACGTCGAGGGGATAGCGATGCCACCACACTGCACCGCGTGACAGCACGGGTCGCGCATCACGGTCGGCGATGCGATAAGTGTACGTGCGAGAACGCGCGTCAAAACGTGCAGAAAAGCCTTTACGGGCCCTGTAGACCTCGTTTATGGCGATATCTTTGGGCAGCAGAGCATCCATAGCCCGCAGCCACCTACGGCGCGTCAAGGCGAGCTCAGCGTCCGTTACGGGCACGCTGATGTATTGGGCCACCGCATGCACGCCGGCATCGGTACGTCCCGCGCACGTCAGATCGATTGGGCGACGCAGCAACGTCTCGATTGCACGGCGCAACTCACCCGCAACCGTCGTCTGGCCCGGCTGCTCGGCAAATCCGCTATAGGAGGAGCCATCATAGGCCACACGAAATACAAGGGTGGCGTCGAGCTCGGGGGTCGAATTGAAATCAGACGGCGCAGTCATGGGCGCTCCCTACAAACAAGCAACGGTATTGCGACAAAAAAAGAGGGGTACGCGAACGTACCCCTCGAATATAGCCTATGCAGACGGAATGTCTACTCAGCAGTCTCCTCAGCAGGAGCCTCCTCGACAGCCTCGACCTTCTTGGGAGCAGCGGCCTTCTTGGGGGCCGGAGCAGCCTTCTTGGCCTTGGGCGTGCAAGGCTCGGTGACGAGCTCCATGATAACGATCGGAGCGTTGTCGCCCTTGCGGTTACCGAGCTTCATGATGCGGGTGTAACCGCCGTTGCGGTCCTGCCACATGCCCTGAGCAGCCTTGTCGAAGATCTCGGCAACGAGCTGCTTATCGCCGAGCTTGGCGATAGCCAGACGACGAGAGTGCAGGTCGCCCTTCTTGGCCCAGGTGATGATCGGATCGACGACCGAACGCAGCGCCTTAGCGCGGGTCTCGGTGGTCTTGATGCGGTCGTTCTCGAAGAGGGCCTTAGCAAGGCTCTTCTTCATGGCCTTGGTGTGGCTCGCATCGGTGCCGAGCTTCAGGCCCTTCTTAACGTTGTGACGCATGGTCTAGTTTCTCCTCAAATATGCGAAGCATTAAGCCTTCAGGCTCAGGCCCATGGACTCAAGCTTGTCCTTCACTTCCTCGATCGACTTAACACCGAAGTTACGGATGTTGAGCAGATCGTTCTCCGAGAACTCAACGAGCTGACGGACCGAGTGAATGCTGGCGCGCTTAAGGCAGTTGTAGGAACGGACGGAAAGGTCCAGATCCTCGATCTGCTTGTCCAGCTCGGCGTTGTCGTTGGTGACCTCGGGAGCGAAGATCGAAGCCTCCTCCTCGACCTCGGGGGTCTCGGCAAGGTTCATAAAGGCGGCCATATGCTGGTTGATGATATTGGCAGCCTGGACCACGGCGTCGCGAGGGGCGATGGAGCCGTTGGTCTCGATCTCGAGGACAAGGCGGTCGTAGTCGGTGTGCTGACCGACACGGCAAGCCTCAACGAGCTTGGCGCAACGGGAAACCGGCGAGTACAGCGAGTCGACGTGGATCACACCGATGGGATCGTTGTCGCGCTTGTTGGCCTCGCCAGAAACATAGCCGCGGCCATAGCCGATGCGCATGCTCATGGTGAGATGGCCGCCCTCAGTGAGCGTAGCAATGTGCTGCTCGGGGTTGACCAGCTCAAACTCGGACGGAATAAAGAAGTCCGCACCGGTGACCTCGCAAGGGCCGTCAACCGAGATGGTGGCGGTTGCCTCGTCGGTCGTGCCGAGAGCCCTGAAGACAAGACCCTTGACATTCAGGACGATGTCGGTGACATCCTCGACCATGTTAGGGATGGTCATGAACTCGTGCTGCGCACCATCGATCTGAATGGCCTCGACGGCGGCACCCTCGAGCGAGGACAGAAGAACACGACGAAGCGAGTTACCCAGCGTATCGCCGTAGCCACGCTCGAGCGGCTCGACGGAGACACGAGCAGAGATCTCGTTGATCTCTTCGACCTGAACCTGAGGCCTAATGAATTCTGACATGTATTACCTCCAGCCTCAGCAGCCCGGATGGACTACTTAGAGTAGAGCTCGACGATGAGCTGCTCGTTGATATCACCGCTGATCTGCTCACGCGTCGGCAGAGCGAGCACGTTACCAGACAGCTTCTCGATATCGACCTCGAGCCAGCCAGGGACCTCAAAGCGCTCGGAGGAAATCAGGGCCTCCTTGATGGGGAGGAGGTCACGGAACTTCTCGCCGACAGCGACGACGTCGCCGGCCTTGACGCGGTAGGACGGAATGTCCACGCGCTTGCCGTTCACGGTGAAGTGACCGTGACGGACGGACTGACGAGCCTCTTTGCGGGTGCGGGCAAAGCCAAGACGGAAGACGACGTTGTCGAGGCGAGACTCAAGGATGATCATGAGGTTCTCACCGGTGACGCCGTTCATCTTACGGGCCTTGTTGAAGTAGCCGTGGAACTGCTTCTCCAGAACGCCATAGATAAACTTGACCTTCTGCTTCTCACGCAGCTGCATGCCGTACTCAGATTCCTTGCGACGGCGCTTGGGCTGACGGATAGATTCCTTCTTGCTGCTGTAACCGAGCTCAGCGGGATCGATCCCGAGCTGACGGCAGCGCTTAAGAACAGGAGTCCTGTCGATTGCCATATTGATACGATCCTTTCAGTTACACGCGGCGACGCTTCTTGGGGCGGCAGCCGTTGTGCGGAATGGGGGTCTTGTCCTGGATGCTCGAGACCTCGAGGCCAGCAGCCTGGAGGGAGCGGATGGCGGTCTCACGACCGGAGCCGGGGCCCTTGACGAAGACGGAAACCTTCTTCATACCGTGCTCCATGGCCTGCTTGGCAGCAGCCTCGGCAGCCATCTGGGCAGCGAACGGCGTGGACTTACGGGAGCCCTTGAAGCCCACCTGGCCAGCCGACTTCCAGGAAATGACGTTGCCCTGGGGATCGGTGATCGAAACGATCGTGTTGTTGAACGTAGAACGAATGTGAGCCTGGCCCACGGAAATGTTCTTACGGTCCGCGCGCTTCAGACGGGCAGCGCGAACGTTCTTCTTAGCAGTAGCCATCTATCTAGCGCTCCTTATTTCTTCTTCTTAGCACCGATCTGACGCTTCGGGCCCTTGCGGGTACGAGCGTTAGTGTGGGTGCGCTGGCCGCGGACCGGGAGGCCCTTGCGGTGACGAAGGCCGCGGTTGCAGCCGATGTCCATGAGGCGCTTGACGTTCTGGTTGCGCTCACGGCGGAGGTCGCCCTCAACCATGATCTGATTCTTATCGATATAATCGCGGATGGCGTTAACCTCATCCTCGGTGAGGTCCTTAACGCGCGTATCCACGTTAACGTTGCACTCGACGCAAATCTTCGTCGCAGTGGTGCGGCCGATGCCGTAAATGTAGGTCAGACCGATCTCAACGCGCTTCTCACGCGGGAGGTCGACACCATTAATACGGGCCAACGTAGTCTCCTCTCTTAACCCTGACGCTGCTTATGACGGGGGTTCTCGCAAATGACGAGGACCTTGCCATGGCGCCTAATGATTTTGCACTTATCGCACATCTTCTTGACCGAAGGACGTACCTTCATCGTTCTTCCTTTCGGTAGCGCTCAAACTACTTCCCTACTATCTACTCGCCCAGCCGCAGGCGTTTAAAACTATGGCTGGTCTTCACACGCAAACCGACCGTAGGTTGAGCTAAGCCTGCAGTCGGAAAAGAGCGTGTATGCGTGTCGCTATTTATAGCGATAGGTGATGCGACCGCGGGTCAGGTCGTACGGGGAAAGCTCCACGACAACCCTGTCACCGGGGAGAATGCGGATGTAATTCATTCGGATCTTGCCAGAAATGTTGCACAGAACCGAATGACCGTTCTCGAGCTCGACCTTAAACATGGCGTTAGGCAGCGGTTCCTTTACCGTACCCTCGAGCTCAATTGCGTCTTCCTTCTTCACAAGCAATCATCTTTCTCTAGAAAACGACAGCGATTGAGTATTCTACAACACGCATGCACGTATCGTAATATCTTCGTAATGGCTCCACATCTAAGTGAAACTTGTTACATTTGAAATGTAAATGCCGACGAATTTGAACGCGGCCTCTACATCTCGCCTCCTTGCAAGGAGCACCAAGCACCCTGGGCATCCGTGGTAAGAATCACCGGGCCGTCATTAGTAATGGCGACGGTGTTCTCGTAGTGCGCGGCGGGCAGATGGTCGTTGGTCGTAACGATCCAACCATCGGAGCCTGTGCTCACATGATTGGAACCCATCGTTACCATCGGCTCGATGGCGATGACCATACCAGCCTGAAGGCGAACGCCTCTCCCCTTCTTTCCATAATTTGGAACGTTGGGATCCTCGTGCATCACACGGCCGATACCATGCCCCACGTAATCGCGAAGCACGCCGTAACCGTGAGACTCGGCAAGGGACTGAACGGCATAGCCGACGTCCCCGATATGGTTACCGGGAACAGCCTGCTCGATGGCAGCCTTTAGGCAATCGCGCGTAACCTCGCACAGGGCCTTGGCCTCGGGCGTGGGCGTGCCGACGAAAAACGTCCAGGCGTTATCGCCAACCCAACCGTCAACGACAGCTCCCGTATCGATGGAGATGATATCGCCATCACGCAGGATCATGTCGGGGTTGGGAATACCGTGGACCACGGCATCGTTGATCGATGCGCAAATGGTCCCCGGGAAACCGCCGTAGCCCTTAAAGGCAGGGGTGCCGCCATGCATGCGGATAATCTGCTCCGCAAGCTGATCGAGCTCGAAGGTCGACACGCCGGGGCGAACCATGGCTCCAACGTGGCGGAGCGCCATCTTAGATAGCGCTCCTGCCTTCTTCATCTGCTCAATTTGCGTTGCAGACTTAATCTTGATCATAGACCGAGAGCCTCTTTGACATCCCCGTACACGGTCTCGCGAGCCTGGTCACCGTTGACCGACTTGAGCAGACCCTGGCCACGATAGTAGTCGACGAGCGGGCTCGTGGACTTCTCGTAGACGTCGAGACGGTTCTTGATGGTCTCGGGCTTGTCGTCGTCGCGCTGATACATCTCGCCGCCGCACTTGGGGCAGGTGGCATCGGCAGCGGTGCCGGTGTAACCGCAGGCGCGGCAGGTGCGACGCGAAGACAGACGATCGATGATGACCTCGGGCGCCACGTCGACCAGAAGAGCGCAGTCGATCTCGCGACCCATGGCGGAGAGCTCGGAATCGAGCGTCACAGCCTGGGCGGTGTTGCGCGGGAAGCCATCGAGGATGAAGCCCTGCTGGGCGTCATCGGCAGCAAGGCGCTCCTTGACAAGGTCGATCACGAGCTGATCGGGAACGAGCTCGCCAGCGTCCATGTACTTCTTAGCCTGAATACCAAGCTCGGTGCCACCCTTGACGGCAGCACGCAGCAGGTCGCCCGTGGAAATGTGAGCGACGCCAAACTCGGCGACGAGCTCCTGTGCGACGGTGCCCTTACCGGCACCCGGAGCTCCGAGCAATACGAGGTTCATGAGCAATCCTCCTCTAGCCTATTTAAAGAATCCATCGTAATCATACATCTTGATCTGGCCTTCGAGCTTATCGACCGTGTCGAGCACGACGCCGACCATGATGAGGATGGACGTGCCGCCAAATGCCTGGATCAGATGGTTACCCGTGAAGGAGAAGATGATCGAAGGCACGATGGCGATGAGCGCCAAAAAGACAGCGCTGGGAAGCGTGATCTTGTTGAGCGCGTTCTTGATGTAGGCCGCGGTAGCCCTACCCGGACGGACGCCCGGAATAAAGCCACCCTGCTTCTTAAGGTTGTCGGCCGTGTCATCGGGGTTGAACACCATAGAGGTGTAGAAGTACGCGAAGAACACGATGAGGACAACGTTAAGCACCCAGTTGAGCCAACCGGTCGAAAGCGCAGAGGCAACTGCCTGAATCCAGCCGATGCCGGGGAAGAACACGGCAATCTGAGCCGGGAAGTACAGCAGCGCCGAAGCGAAGATAATCGGCACGACGCCCGCAGTGTTGACCTTGATGGGCAGGTAGGTGGTCTGGCCACCCATCATGCGACGGCCCACGACGCGCTTAGCATAGGAGACCGGGATGCGGCGCTGGCCGCGCTCAAGGAAAACGATCAGCGGGATGACCAGCAGGATGATGGCGCAAATGATCACCATGGTGATGATGCCACCGGCATTGCCCTCGGTGCTGGAGAAAATCGCCTGCGGCAGGCCGGCCATGATGTTCGCAAAGATGATCAGCGACATGCCATTGCCGATACCGCGCTGGGTGATGAGCTCACCAATCCACATAATCAGCATGGCGCCCGCGGTGAGCGTGCCGACGATCATGAGGTCGAAGATGATCTCGGGAGCGCCGGCGCCAGTAAAGCTGATGCCGAAGCTCTTAAAGAGGAAGAGGTAACCCACGGAGTTGAGGATTGCCAGAGCCAGGGTGAGGTAACGCGAATACTGCGTAATCTTTGTCTGACCGACCTCGCCCTCGCGGGCAAGCTCATGCAGGGAAGGCACAACGGCCTGGAGCATCTGGAGGATGATCGAGCTGGTGATGTAAGGCATGATGCCCAGGGAGAACACCGAAACATAGCTCAACGCGCCACCAGAGAAAAGATTCAGGAGGGCCATAGCACCTGCGGCGACCGAATTGTTATCGGTCGAGAAAAGGCCCAGCATCCCCTGGAAGGGAATGCCGGGCACAGGAACGTGCGCACCAATGCGGTACACGACGAGCATAGCTATGGTAAAAAGAATCTTTTCGCGCAATTCTTTGATGCGGAAAGCATTCTTAAGACCATTTAGCACGGCAGCTCGACCTTTCCGCCGGCGGCCTCGATCTTGGCCTGCGCAGAAGCGCTGACCTTGTCGACCTTGACCGTGAACTTCTTGGTGAGCTCACCATTGCCGAGCACCTTGACGGGCTCGAACTCGCTCTTGGTGATGCGAGCGGCCTTAAGAGCGGCACCGTCGATCACAGCGCCATCCTCGAACTTGCGCTCGAGACGCTCAACGTTAACAGCGGTGTACTCGATGCGACGGGGGTTGCGGAAGCCCGGAAGCTTGGGCAGGCGCATAGCCAGCGGAGTCTGGCCACCCTCGAAGCCGGCACCCTTGGTGCCGCCAGAGCGGGAACCCTGGCCCTTCTGACCGCGGCCAGAAGTGGTGCCGTGACCCGAAGAATTGCCACGGCCGACGCGCTTGCGGTTCTTGGTGGAACCGGGCGCGGGAGTAAGATCGTGAAGCTGCATTTGCTACTCCTCTACAATCTCGACAAGGTGCTTGACCTTGAAGATCATGCCGCGGACGGACTCGTTGTCAGCAATCTCGCGAACCTCGCGGATCCTGTGGAGACCGAGGGCACGGACAGTACGGACCTGGTCCTGCTTGCAACCATTGGTGCTGCGGACCTGCTTGATCTTGATGGTGTCAGCCATGCTTAGTTCTCCTTACCGACGAACATCTCGGAGACCGTCAGGCCACGGCGAGCCGCGACGTCCTCAGGGCTGGAGAGCTCCTTGAGGCCCTCGACGGCAGCCTTGATGATGTTGAGGCCGTTGTCGGTACCGAGGGACTTGGACAGGACGTTCTTGATGCCAGCAAGCTCGAAGAGGGGACGCACAGCGCCGCCGGCGATAACGCCGGTACCCTCGACAGCGGGCTTGATGATGATGCGGCCGGCACCAAAGTGACCGAGAACCTCGTGCGGAATGGTGCCCTGCTCGGTCACCGGCACGTGGAACATGTTCTTCTTGGCATCGAGAGACGCCTTGGAGATGGCCATGGGCACCTCAGCGGACTTGCCCATGCCAACGCCGACGTTGCCCTTGCCGTCGCCAACGACGACGAGAGCGACGAGGCTCATGCGACGACCACCCTTGACGGTCTTCGACACGCGGTTGATGTAAACGACGCGCTCCTCGAACTCGGAGGCCTCGCGCTGCTGCTTCTGATTACGAGCCATGTGCTACATACCTCCTAGAACTCGAGACCGGCGGCACGAGCACCGTCGGCGAGGGCCTTGACGCGGCCATGGTAGATACGGCCACCACGATCGAAAGCGACCTTGGTGATGCCGGCCTCGATGGCACGCTTGCCAACGAGCTGACCGACCTTCTCCGCAGCCTCCTTGTTCGAGGTGTGGGTGCCCTTGAACTCGGCCTCGAGGGTCGAGGCAGAGACGAGCGTCAGGCTGGAGCCCTTGCTGTCGTCGATGATCTGGGCATAGATGTTGGCGTTAGTACGGGTCACGCGAAGACGCGGACGCTCGGCGGTACCCGAGACCTTGCCGCGAACACGACGCTGACGACGCTTGAGGCCTTCCAGCTTCGCCTTATGCTTGTTCATACGTAAACTCCTAAAAAGGTTGATCTTGCCAGCACCTAACGGGGTGCTGGTCTTATGCGAGTGAGTCGGTTACGACTACTTGGCGGCCTTACCCAGCTTGCGGCGGATGTGCTCGCCAACATAGTGGATACCCTTGCCCTTGTAAGGCTCGGGAGGACGATGGCCGCGGATCTCAGCGGCGATCTGACCGACCTGCTGCTTGTTGATACCCTTGACGTTCACGTGGGTGTTGTCGGGAACCTCGAAGGTGATGCCCTCGGGAGCCTCGACGATCACGGGGTGCGAGAAGCCCAGGGAGAACTCGAGGTTCTTGCCCTTCTGCTGCACGCGGTAGCCGACGCCGGCGAGCTCGAGCTTCTTCTCGAAGCCCTCGGAAACGCCAACAACCATGTTGTGGATGAGGGCGCGGGTGAGGCCGTGGCGGGCACGGGTCTCACGCTCGTCGTCGGGACGGGAAACGGTGAGGACGTTGTCCTCGACGTTGATGGTGAGCTTCTCAAAAACATCGAGCTCGAGCTGGCCCTTGGGGCCCTTGACGACAACGTTGTTGCCGTTGACTGCCACTTCGACTCCGGCGGGAATCTGGACAGGCTTATTACCGATACGAGACACGGTGATCTCCTTTCCTTCTACCTACCGAGCGAATTACCAGACGTAAGCGATGATCTCGCCGCCGACGTTGTGCTTGCGAGCATCGCGGTCGGTCATGACGCCATGGCTGGTGGAAATAATGGCGGTACCAAGGCCACCACGGACGCGGGGCATGTCGGCAACGCCGGTGTACTTACGCAGGCCCGGCTTGGAAATGCGGCGGATGCCGTTGATGACCTTAGCCTTCTTGGGACCATACTTAAGCGTGATGTGCAGAGTCTTCTGGGGAACGGTGTCCTCGACATCGTAGCCCTCGATGTAGCCCTCCTCGTGCAGAACACGAGCGATCTCGACGAGCTTCTTGCTGCTCGGCATGGAGACCGTGGCCTTGTTCACAGAGTTAGCGTTACGGATGCGCGTAAGCATATCTGCGATCGGGTCTGTAAGGTTCATACAGATTCTCCTTCGTTCTTGATGAACACGTGCTCTTGGTTCTTCGCCGCCCTTAACGGCAAAGCCTATTTAGCGCGTTTTCCCTGTTCCAAACGGATGCTTGAAACGCTGGTAGTGACTTACCAGCTGGCCTTCTTAACGCCGGGAAGCTCGCCCTTGAGTGCAAGCTCGCGGAAGCAGACACGGCACAGGCCGAACTTGCGGTACACAGAGTGCGGACGGCCGCAGCGCTGGCAGCGCGTGTACTCACGAGTAGAGAACTTCTGCTTGCGATTGCACTTGACGATCATCGATGTCTTAGCCACTTATATCCTCCTCACATAGAGTATTGTTCGCCCCCAAGCGCCGCCCCCTTTGTGGGAACGGCGCTTATAGGGCAGGTGAACCTATTTCTTGAACGGGAAACCGAAGGCGTCCAGAAGGGCCTTGGCCTCCTCATCGGTGTTGGCGGTGGTCACGAAAGTGATGTCCATACCACGCTGGTGATCGACGGAGTCGAAGTCAATCTCGGGGAAGATGAGCTGCTCGGTGACGCCCATGGAGAAGTTACCACGGCCGTCGAAGCTCTTGGCGGAGATGCCGCGGAAGTCGCGGATACGGGGGATCGCGACGGAGGTCAGACGATCGAAGAACTCCCACATACGGTCGCCACGCAGGGTAACCTTGCAGCCGATCGGCATACCAGCGCGCAGGCGGAAGGTAGCGATGGACTTGCGGGCACGGGTGATCATCGGCTGCTGGCCGGTGATGGCGCGCAGGTCGCGCACGGCACCGTCGATGGCCTTGGAATCGGTAGCGGCCTCGCCGACACCCATGTTCACAACGATCTTCTCAAACTTGGGGATCATCATGACGTTCTCGTACTGGAACTTGTCCTGAAGCTGCTGCTTGACCTCGTTGTTGTACTTGGTCTTCAGACGCGGCACATACTTCTCTTCTGCCATTGTTCACTCCTTCTTGGGGTTTTAAGCACGGGGCGTGGCCACGATGGGTTGTCCTCGTGCCTCCTGGCTGCATCCGCGCCGCTCATGGCATTTACGCGGTTTGGACTCGACGCAGCAGGAGCCGACAAAACAATCGGTACTATACGCGCATCGGGAGCGTATTTCCAGAAAAACCTCGTCTGCCTGCACAACTCCACAACTCCCCCGCACAAATTGGTCTCAACAAGCAGTTGCGGTGAAATAGGGACTGTTTGGCGGCCTAACAGGCTTAAACAATCCGTATTTCAACGCAACTCATATATGAGGCGTTATTTTTGGCGAGGCAGGACCAGGTTGAGGACGACGGCAACAAGTGCGGCGACGGCAATGGAGGATCCGCCAAAGACGGTGCCGACCCATGCGGGGAATCCAGCGCCAGCAAGCGCGCCGGCCGTGCGCTCAATGCCCGTGCCAAAGGCGATAGAGAGACCCATGAGCGTGGTATCGCGCTGAGACAGGCCGTGACGGGCAAACATGACAACGCCGTTCATGCCGATGGTCGCGAACACGCCGATCGTGGCGCCGCCGATTACCGGCTGCGGAATGGACGTGAGCACTGCCGCACACTTGGGCAGCAGACCCGCGATGAGCAAGATGGCGGCGGCAAGCGTAAAGACCATACGGTTGACGACCTTGTTCTCGGCGATAATGCCCACGTTCTGGCCAAAGGTTGCCGTGGGGACGCCGCCAAAAAAGCCCGACAGCATACCGACCAGGCCGTTGGCGATCAGGCCACCCGAGATCTGGCTATCGGTCGCAGGGGTATCGAGCGCAGCGGACGAGACAGCGGCAAACTCACCCATAACCTGCACGGCGTTGACAATGGCGACGACGCCCACGACGGCGCACGCGGCCGGGTCGAACACCAGGCGATGGGCGCCCAGGGCCGGCGGGGCGAACCAGCTGGCAGTCGCGATGGCCGAGAAATCGACCATGCCCAACACCGCAGCCAAAACAAAGCCCGCGCAGATACCAGCCAGGATGCTGCCCAGCCTAAGCGCGCCCTTGCCGTAGTTGCCGGCCATAAAGGTAACGACGAACGTCACGAGTGCGACGGCCCAGTTGGTGACACTGCCAAAATCGGCCGCGCCCTCCCCGCCCGCCATGGAGGCAACTGCCACTGGGCATAGCGACAGGCCAATGACAAAGATAACGGTGCCAAGCACCGGAGCCGGGAACAGAAAACTCACGCGCCTAAACAGTAGGCCGAATAGCACGACGAGCGCGCCGCCGATTACCTGGGCGCCCAGCACGGCCTCAAAGCCAAGCTCAAGACCGACTGCCTTGAGCGCCGGCACGAAGGTAAAGCTCGCACCCATCACAATGGGCAGGCCCGAACCGACGACGCCTTTTATGGGGAACTGTTGAAGGAAAATGTCGAGCGCCGAGAGGACGAGCGACGCCTGGATGACGGCGGCCTCCTCTTGAGGGGTAAAGCCACAGACCGACGCGATGATGATGGCGGGCGTGACGATACCCGCGAATGCCGCCAGCACATGCTGCAGTGCATGGGGCAATACCTGCACAAAAGATACTTTTCCCGTACGCTCGAACAGGGCATCCCCTGCTGCCGACTCTGCCATTTGCGCCTCCCATACCCTAGGCAGCGGCCCCATGCCGCTCAACGGTCGGACATTATAGGGCATATGGCACAGGTAGCATTTTGACCCGCATGCGGCAGAGGGCTGGGGCAGCTCATTTGGGATGCGACTAGCGCTTGCGGGGGACGAGTTTGGTGCGACGCAGGTGGATCATCTCGGCGGCGATGGAGATGGCGATCTCCTCGGGGTCCTCGGCCTCGATGGCAACGCCGATCGGCAGGTGCAGCCCGTCGATCTGGTCCTGCGTAAAGCCCTCCTGCTCCAGGCGGGCGCGCACAAAGGCCGTCTTACGGCGCGAACCCAAGCAGCCCAGATAGGCTGGCTTGGCGCGCATGGCCTGAATCACCACGTCGATATCGGACTTGTGACCCGCCGTGGCGACGACCACTAGGTCACGCGGGCCGATGGGGCACTGCTTGCTCAGGCTCTTGTAGTCGACCAGACGACGGTCGTAGACACCGGGCACCCATTCGGGGGTCAGTGTGCCGGGGCGGTCGTCGCAAGCCACAACGGCAAAGCCCGCCGCCGTGAGCACCCGCGCCGTCGCAGCACCCACGTGGCCGCAGCCAAAGATATAGGTCAGGCCCTCGGGGCAGAGCGTCTCGATGTGCGCCGCGGGAATCTCGGAGGCCGCGTTGGTGTAGGTGACCTTACTCCCCTCCTCCACCAGCGAAAGCTCGGGGCAGCCCATTATGGTGCGGCGCGACTCCTCGCCATGGTACTTGGCCACATCGCCCTCGAGCGCGCTCGCGATAAACGGCTCAAAGTCGATGACGAAGTCGCCGATGCGTCGATACGCCAAGACGTCGGCAATCGACTGGAACAACGGCGCCTGCGATACATCCAGGTGCAGATAGCACAGGCAGATGGCTCCGCCGCAGATCATGCCGGTATCGGAGTTCTCGCCGCCCATGGTGTAGCGGACCAGACGCGATTGCCCTGCGCCCAGCAGCTCGCGCGCCTCGTCCAGCGCAAAGAGCTCAATCTTGCCGCCGCCGATGGTGCCCGCTTGGCTGCCATCGGCAAAGACGGCCATCCAGGCGCCCACGCCGCGCGGCGATGACCCCGCCGTGCCGGCCACGACCACGAGCTCGCACGTCTCGCCAGCACGCAGGGCGGCAAGCGCCGCATTCACCACATCGAGCTTTTCCATTGCCGCCTTCTATCCTCTAAAGACATCGGTGAGCATAGCGAGTGCCTCGAGCACGCCGCCGCCGACCGACGTCGCCTTGTCCGAAATATAGTTGATATAGCTGGCATCGCCGCGCGGATCGACGTCGGCGCATTTAAAGCCCTCAGTCACCTGCACGCCGTTCGCCAAAAGCCCGCGCAGACAGCCATCGATCTGCGTGACCATGGGAGTATCACCCGCATACCCGATCACGTCTCCGGCGCTCACGATGTCGCCGATGGTGCGGTCGGACCGAAACATGCCGGCGGCGGGGCTGTGGATAACGCGCTCCTTGCCATAGCCGGCGATCATGCCCGGCACGCCCGTGTTGGGCTGGGGCGAACCTTGGGTAATGACACGGCCGAGAAAATGCCCGCGCATGGTCTCGACCACGGCGTCGCAGTCAACCGGCGCGGTAAAGCCCGGCCCCACGGCGATGACGGCAGGCGCCATGTCGCGCGTGGTGCCCAAGTTGCGCTTAGCCAAAATCGCGTCGACCACAGCCACGGGTTTCAACTCGCCGAGCATCTTGGCCTGGGGGTCCACTACAACGGCGACGTCTCCAGCCTCGGTAATCGCAAGCGCCTCAGCCGGCGTCTGTGCCAAGCGAGCGCGAATGCCTTCGACCTCGACCTCGCCCAGGCGAATGGCCTCGCAAAAACAGATTGTGCGACGGATGCACGTGGGAACCGCGATATCGGCCATAACGACCGACACGCCGGAGCGCACCAAGCGAGCGGCGACGCCCGTGGCGATATCGCCGGCGCCGCGAACATAAACGAGCATTCCCGGGGCACCTCCCTGTGCTACGGTTTGAGCAGAGCAAAAGCGGTTCGACCGCTACTCTGATGATTATTTATTATCACAGTATTATACGGCGGTGAACAGATGGAAACGGTTAGCGGCAATCTTGTCTCGGCGCTCAGGATCGAGCCAGGCATTACCGCGATTATCGGCAGCGGCGGCAAGTCGACGTTGCTGAAGACGCTGGGTCTTGAGCTCATGCGCGCTGGCGGCCGCGTGCTCCTCTGCACCACCACGCATATGTTTCCCGTCGCCGGCGTGCCATGGGACGGGTCGAATCGTCGCCTGGACGCCGCGCCTTGGAAGCCGGGCGCCGCGCATGTCCCCGGTTGCACCTGCGAGGCCTGCACGGGCCTTGTGCACGGAAGCATCTGCCAGGCAGGCGTCTTGGACCCGGAGACAGGCAAGCTCTCCGCCCCCGCCGAGCCGCTCGGCGAGCTGGCACGGCGCTTTAACTATGTGTTGGCCGAGGCAGATGGCAGCAAGCGACTCCCGCTCAAGGCGCATGCCGCCTGGGAGCCGGTAATTCCCGCCGCCACGGCAAACGTTGTCTGGGTCGTCGGCGCCTCGGGGCTGGGCAAGCCCGTCGCCGAGGTTGTCCACCGCCCCGAGCTCTTCTGCGAGCGCTGCGGCTGCGAGCCTACCGACATCGCCACGCCCGAGCGCGTCGCCCAGGTGCTCAATGCCGAGATGCAGGCGCTGGGACTCAGCACCGCACGCGTCATGCTCAACCAAGCCGACACGCTTGCCGACCCAACAATGGCAGATCGCTTCGAGGCAGCCCTCAACCGCCCCCTCATCGCCACCAGCCTCCAGGGGTAGCAAATTTGGGACGGGGCTCTTTTTGCTACCCCGTCCCAAAAATCATCTCCCAAATTAGCTACCCCGGCGGTCTTCCCGTTAGCGGGGCACGTAGCGGCCGGGTTGGGCTCCGGTGGGCTCGCCGTCGCGTGCCGCCAGCACGCCGTTCACAAACACGGCCTTGGCGCGGCCATGCGCCTCAAAGCCCTCGAGCGGCGTGTAGTCCACGGCCTGATGCTGCGTCGCGGCGCTGATCGTCCAACGCGCGCACGGATCCCACACGCACACGTCGGCATCGGCGCCCTCGGCAAGACAGCCCTTGCGCGGATACATGCCAAAAACGCGCGCCGGATTCTCGCTCATCAAGCGGCACAGATCCTCGGGACCCAGCTGTCCCTCAAAGCTCGTGGCAATCGCAACGGGACGATGCTCCACGCCGGGCCCGCCGTTGGGAATCGCGCGGAAATCATCGCGTCCTCGGTCCTTTTGCCCGTGCAGGTTAAAGCTGCAATGATCGGTCGCAATAGTATCGATCTCGCCAGCCACAAGCGCCTCGCGCAGCGCGGCACGGTCACCGGCATGGCGCAGCGGCGGGCTCATCACATACTTGGCGCCCGCAAAGCCGTCCTCTCCCTGTTCAAGGTAGCAGGTGTCGTCGAGCATCAGATACTGAGGGCAGGTCTCGACATAGATGTTCTTCTGCCCGTGCGCTTTGGCAGCGCGAATGGCCTCGAGCCCCAGCTTGGTCGAAAGGTGCACCACGTTGACCGGAGCGTCCCCGGCCAAGTGCGCCAGATACAGCAGGCGGCTCACGGCCTCGGCCTCACACACGTCCGGACGGCTGAGCGCATGGCCCTCGGGCCCGTGGATACCCTGCTCAAACACGCGCTTCTGCAGCGCGTTGACCAACGTGCCGTTCTCGCAATGCACGCACAGGATACCGCCCACGCGCTTGAGCTCCTCCAGCACCTCGAGCGTCTCGGCATCGTCCAGGCGCAGATGGTCGTAGGCAAAGTAGGTCTTAAACGACGACACGCCCGCCTCGCGCATGGCCGAAAGATCGGCGCGGTTGCGCTCATTCCACTCGGCAAGCGCCATATGGAAGGCATAGTTGGCGGTGCAGGTGCCGTCGGCGCGATGATGCCACTCGACCAAGGCATCGGGCATGGTCACGCCGCGATCGGCCGTCGCGTAGTCCACAATGGTCGTCGTGCCGCCGCAGGCAGCCGCGCGCGTGCCGGTCTCAAAGCTATCGGCTGTCCAATCCATGCCGGTCCAGCACTGCATGTGCGTGTGCCCATCGATAAAGCCCGGGAACACCCAGCAGCCCGCGGCATCCTCGACAGTATCGCCCTCGGCCGGCTCAATCGCCGCGGCGATCCGCACGATCTTATCGCCATCCATGGCAAGATCGGCGCGACGAAGCCCCTGGGGCGTCACGAGCGCGCCGTTTTTGATGATGATCATAATTGCTCCTTATTGATTGATGCAGTTGGCCACGCGATCAAAATACGAGCAGGCGGCGATATGCTCCGTTATGCGTCGCTGTCCCTTGACGGTATCGACGTCCCACAGTTCGTAAGCACGCGCATCAACCAGCACCACGTCGATACGGTCCTTGAGGATCGAGCCGCCACCGTCCTTGCCCTCAAGACACATAAGTGCATCGAACAGTTCCGCCGGAAAGAGCACCGGGCTCGAAGGCTCACCGTTGCACGCAAGACGCACCGGATACTTGCGGCCACGCTCATCAAACGCGCGAACCATGGCCTCAAAAGAATCCGAACTCACGAGCGGCTGGTCGCCCGGCAAAAAGAGGCAACCCTTCCAGCCGCGGCTCGCCCCCCACGAAAGGCCCGCACGGACGCTTTCGCTCCTGAGCTTGCCATCGTGCAGCACGCACGGGCAATGCTTGTCCTCGCAAATCTGGGCGACCTCGGGCCAACGCGTCGAAACCACGACGTCAAAGCCCCGGGGAACCGAATCGATAGTCCGGGCAATCAGCGGCTTGCCATAGATATCGGCAAGCATCTTGTTAGAGCCAAACCGCTTGCCCTCGCCCGAAGCCATAATGACGCAACCGAGTTTCATGGCGATACCTCCCCTGAAACCATCGTACCCATAACTCGCGTCGCGGGGCATCTACATCGAAAGCGCTTATCCCGCACGCCCACGATGCAAAAAGGGGCACCCCGCCGGTTGGCAGAGCGCCCCCTTTACATGGCTTACCTCAGCGCGGCTTTAGGCCTGGAACCAACGGGCGGTGTTGCGCTCGTCGAGGGCCTTGAGGGTAGCGGCGGGATCGGCAACCTTCTGCAGGAACATCATGGCTGCGATGGCGTACGGCTTGTAGCTGGCCTCCTTGTACATGCCCACACGGTGCATGTCGAAGACGTCGGCGTTGACCTCGCCGTGCTCGCAGGAGACACCGGAGATGTCGGCGGGCAGCGGATGCATAAAGATGGTGTCCTGGCCGTTGGCGGTCTTCTCCATGAGCTCGGTCGTGGAGCACCAATCCTGATGCGTAGCGTTCTGGGCGAGCAGCTCCTTCTCGAGCGCTGCGATGCCGGCGTCGTCGCCCTCGGCGTACAGGTTGGTGCGCTTCTCCATGGCGGCAAACGGAGCCCAGCTCTTGGGGATCACGATGTCGGCGCCCTCGAAGGCCTCGGCCATGGTGTTGACCTGCTTAAAGGTGGTGCCGGACTCGGCGGCATAGCCGCGGGCGCGCTCAACGACCTCGGGCATGAGGTCGTAGCCCTCGGGGTGAGCCAGGGTGACGTCCATGCCAAAGCGGGGCAGCAGGCTGATCAGCGACTGCGGGCAGGACAGCGGCTTGCCGTAAGAGGGCGAATAGGCCCAGGTGACGGCAACCTTCTTGCCCTTGAGGTTCTCAAGGCCGCCAAACTCGTTGATGAGGTAGAGCATGTCGGCAGAGGACTGCGTGGGGTGGTCGGAGTCGGACTGCAGGGAGATGAGCGTGGGACGGTGATCCAGAACGCCGTCCTCGTAAGCCTGCTGGACAGACTCGGAGACCTCGGCCATGTAGGCGTCGCCCTTGCCGATGTACATGTCGTCGCGGATGCCGATGACGTCGGCCATGAAGGAGATCATGGTAGCGGTCTCGCGGACGGTCTCGCCGTGAGCGATCTGGGACTTCTTCTCGTCCAGGTCCTGCAGCTCAAGGCCGAGCAGGTTGGCGGCCTTAGAGAAGGAGAAACGCGTACGGGTGGAGTTGTCGCGGAATAGGGAGACGGCCAGACCCGAGTCGAAGATCTTGGGAGAGACGTTGTTCTCGCGCAGCTGGCGCAGGGCGTCGGCGACGATGTAGAGCGCCTTGAGCTCATCGGTGGTCTTATCCCAGGTGTGCAGGAAGTCGCTGCCGTACATACCCTTAAAATCGAGGCCGTTCAGCTGCTCGACGAGCTCGGTAAACTTGGCGTCCATGGAAATGTCCTTTCTAAAGATGAAACGATCGCAATGAGTAGATGCGCTCCGGCATGCGCGTGTGGCTAGAACATGCAGAGCGCTATGACGAGGACCCGCTACCGTCGAGGAAGCATGGGAGATAACGACCGCGGGCCCCAAGTCGACAGGGGGTGCCGGGGACGCGAGCGGCCCCCGGCTCAACAAAATCGAGGAATGGGACTAATCGATCTTGTTGTTGGTCAGACCGGCGCGGAACACGGTGGCGTCGCCATCGGCCTGGCTCGGATCGTAGAGGTTCAGGGCAGCCACATACATGGCGGCAGCGGTGACCAGGTCGTCCTTGTAGGTGACCTCGTTGGGAGCGTGAGCCTGAGACTCGGCACCCGGGCCAAAGCCCACGCAGGGGATGCCGTAGCGGCCCTGGATGGAGACGCAGTTCGTGGAGAAGGTCCACTTGTCGCACAGCGGACGACCGGTGCGCTTGTCCATGCTGGGCTCGCAGCCGATGCGCTCGTCACCAAACATGGCCTTGTGAGCGTCGACGAGGGCCTTGACGTGCGGAGCAGTCTCCTTGTTGATCCACGTGGGGAAGTAAGCCTCGGTCTCGTAGACCTCGCCGGTCCAGGACGGACGGTCGTACATGTACATGGAGACCTTCACGTCGTCGCCGTACTTCTTGGCGGCCGGCAGGTTACGAATCTCGTCCAGGCAGGACTCCCAGGTCTCACCGGCGGTCATGCGACGGTCGATGGAGATGGCGCAGGAGTCAGCGACAGCGCAGCGGCTGGGGCTGGTGTAGAAGATCTGGCTGACGGTGCAGGTGCCGCGGCCCAGGAAGCGGGCGTCCTCGAAGTGCTCGGGGTTGTACTTGGGGTCGAGCATCTTGACGAGACCCTTGATGTCGGTCGACTCGTCGCAGCCGTTGTTGTTGAGGGCGCGGACGTCGGCGATGATGTCGGCCATCTTGTAGATGGCGTTGTCGCCGCGGTCGGGAGCGGAGCCGTGGCAGGAGGTGCCGTGAACGTCGACACGGATCTCCATGCGGCCGCGGTGACCGCGATAGATGCCGCCGTCGGTGGGCTCGGTGGAAATGACGAACTCGGGCTTAATGCCGTCCTTGTTGTAAATGTACTGCCAGCACATGCCGTCGCAGTCCTCTTCCTGGACGGTGCCGACGACCATGATCTTGTAGCCCTCGGGGATAAGGCCCATGTCCTTCATCATCTTGGCAGCGTAGGTAGCAGAAGCCATGCCGCCCTCCTGGTCGGAGCCGCCGCGGCCGTAGATGATCTCGTCGGTCTCGTAGCCCTCATAGGGATCGGCATCCCAGTTCTCGATGTTGCCGATGCCGACGGTGTCGATGTGGGAGTCGATGGCGATGATCTTGTCGCCCTCGCCCATAAAGCCCATGACGTTGCCCAGGCCGTCGACCTTGACCTCGTCATAGCCAAGGTTCTCCATCTCGGCCTTGATGCAGGCGACAACCTCGCCCTCCTCGCAGGACTCAGAGGGGTGGGAGATCATAGCGCGCAGGAAGCGAGTCATATCAGCACGGTGAGACTCGGCAGCGTTTTTAATTGCCTCGAAATCGAGTTCCTTAGTCATAACAGTTAACCTTTCTACAAGGGTTTACCTACAGGTAGATTTCTTTCAGATAGATCACTTGTGCCAAGCAGCGTGAGGTCGAGTACCCGGCAATCAAGTAAACGTAGGGCGGCGGAGCATATGTTTGCTCCGTCGCGAGTTCCGCACGAGCCGGAGAGCACTTAATGTGCTCTCCGTGCGAGCAGGACTGTTCGAGCAGGGAGCAAACATATGCTCCGCCGCCCGGACAGGTCATCCTGCTAGCAGGTCGGATACTCGCCCTCCCAGACGATGCGACGGTACTGATCCGGATCGGTGTCGCCCTCGGTGGAGAAGCAGAGCACAGAGCTCGTCTTGTCCAGGCCGATGAGCTCCTTGAGCTCGGCGTACTCGGGATCAAGCATGAGGGTCTCGACCAGGCCGGTGGTCACAGCGCCGGACTCGCCGGAGATGACGCGCGGGTCGCCCTTCTCGGGAGCGCCCAGGGTGCGCATGCCGCGAGCGGTGACCCAGTCGGGGCAGGACACGAAGGCGGTGGTGTGGTTGCGCAGGATATCCCAGCCCAGGATGTTGGGCTCGCCGCAGCACAGGCCGGCCATGATGGAGGGCATGTCGCCGTCCACGATGCGCGGATCGCCGTCGCCGGCGGCAGCACCCTTGTACAGGCAGGCGGCCGGAGCGCACTCGACCACAACGAAGGTGGGCGGGTTATCGGGATACAGGTTGGTGAAGTAGCCCACCACGGCGCCGGCCAGCGAGCCCACGCCAGCCTGGACAAAGACGTGCGTCGGGCGGTTGATGGCCATCTCGCGCAGCTGCTCGGCAGCCTCGGAAGCCATGGTGCCGTAGCCCTCCATGATCCAAGACGGGATCTTCTCGTAGCCCTCCCAGGCAGTGTCCTGAACGATGACGCCGCGCTCGCAGGCATCGGCCTCGGCGGCGGCCATGCGCACGCACTCGTCGTAGTTGACCTCTTCGATGGTCACCGTGGCACCCTCGGCGGCAATGTTATCGAAGCGGGGCTTGGTGGAACCCTTGGGCATGTGCACGACGGCCTTCTGGCCCAGCTTGTTGGCAGCCCACGCCACGCCGCGGCCATGGTTGCCGTCGGTGGCGGTAAAGAAGGTGGCCTGGCCAAAGTCCTTGGCAAGCTGATCGGAGGTCAGGTAATCGAAGGTGCACTCGGCAACGTCCTTGCCGGTCTCGTCGGCAATGTAGTTGGCCATGGCAAACGAACCGCCCAGAACCTTAAAAGCGTTGAGGCCAAAGCGATAGCTCTCGTCCTTAACGCACAGGTTGGACAGGCCCAGGCGCGCGGCCTGGCCGTCCAGGCGGGCAAGCGGAGTGACGGTGTACTGGGGGAACGACTGGTGGAAGGCACGGGCCTTCTTCACGTGGTCGAGGCTCATGATTCCCAAGTGCTTGTCATCGCTCTTGGGCATCGTGTTGCCCGCCCACTGGATCTTATCGGCCATACGGTGAACTCCTTAAGTCCTCTCTTGCCGGCCCCCGCATACGCGTTTCAGCCCATTCCCATTCCTGCGACTGAACTTTTATGTGGATGCCAAACAAAAAGTTTGTTAGCACTGTTCTATCACACTTTTTGATTGGAAAACCTAACAAATTGTTTGTTGCCGTAATCGGTACCTTTTTCCCGCCGAACGGTCAGATAACGCAGCGACGCTTTCGTTATTTGCGAACAAGTGGGGTTTATGGCAAAGTGAGCCCAAACTAATTTTTAGGAAGGCACCCATGACCCCCGCACAGATTGAGTTTTACAAGCGCCTCGCACACGGTCTGGCGCTCCAATTTGGTCCCAACTGCGAAGTCGTCGTCCACGATCTGGAGACCGAGGATGTGGACCACTCCATCGTAGTGATCGAAAACGGCCACGTCAGCGGGCGCAAACTGGGTGACGGCCCCAGCCATATTGTGCTTGAGTCCATGCACGAGGGCACCGCCGACGTGCACGACCGCGAGCCATACCTCACCAAAACCGCCGATGGCAAGCTGCTCAAGTCCTCGACCATCTTTATCCGCAACGACGAGGGCAAGCCCGTCGGCATTTTGGGCATTAACTTTGACATTACGCTCATGAAGGCTTTTGAGCGCTCGCTCGATGCCTTTACCGGCATCGGCGGCACGGGCTACACCGAGCCCGAGCCCATTACCAAAAACATCGGCGACCTGCTCGAAGACCTGCTGCGCGAGTGCGAACAGTTTGTGGGCAAGCCCGCGGCGCTCATGACCAAAGACGAGCGCATCCGCGCCATTGGCTACCTCGACCGTCGCGGCGCCTTCCTCATCTCCAAGTCGAGCGAACGCGCCTGCGAGTTCTTTGGCATCTCCAAATACAGCTTCTATAGTTACCTCAACGAGGCAAAGGCTGCCGCCGGCGACAAATAGTCAGCGCGCCTGCGCCCCTCCCCTTTTGGGCGCGAGTTCTGGAATGCGCGAATCCGAGAGTCGGCCGCAAGGCAAGTTCCATATAATCGATGAATGCGAGCATTTCGAAAGGATGGGACAAAATGGGGTCGAGCAACGCATCACGCAACGGCTGCGGAGGCTTCGCTTCTGCCGCCAGGCATGCGAAACGCGCGTTTGACGAGGGCGAAGACGATCTGTTTGCGTTGAGCCTCGACGACGTGATGAGCGACCGCCCTTGGACCGCCGATGAGCTCATGGGCGGCGGGGTTCGCCCGGCAGGCCCAAAGCCTACGTCGGCCGCTGCTCCCGCTCCGGCCACTACGCCTGCGCCAGCATCCGTGCCCGCAGATGACTTTGCCACCCGCCCCACCAGCGATCCGTCCGAGACGGCGGCGTTCCTTGCCGCGGCGGCACAGCGCCATGCGCCCAGCAGCACACCCGCGTATGCCACCCCGCAGCAGCCGACACACGCGGCTCCCGAACCCCAGCCCGAGCCCGAACTCGAGCCGCCCGTTATGGATCTGGACGACCTCGCCAACCGCCAGTTTGCCTTCGATTCCTGGGCCGCGGCCGACTTGGACGAGACCTCGGCCGGCATGCCGGCGCTCGATATTCCGGTCAACCCGCTGTTTGCAGCTGCCGAGGAGCGCGACTCCGATTACAACGAAACAACAGCGCACGATGACCGCTTTGATGCCGCGCCCCGCGCCTCCCGCATTGAGACCGAGAGCTACGGATCCGCATCGAGCGCATGCGATAACGGCCCGCTTGCCAACGCGTCCGCTCCTGAGCACAACAAGGCTGGCGTAAAGGCCGCATCGGCATCGTCGTATACCCGCGGCACCGACGACGAGCGCTTTGCCGACTTCTACACCGAGGAAGAGCCGCCGCACTTCTCTGAGTTTCCCCAAGCGGCAAAGATCGTCTTTATCGCGATTATCGTGGCCCTACTCGGCGTGATCGCATTTGAGGGATTCCAGCTATTCCGCAGCCCCACCGCGTCCGAATCGGCAACGCAGCAAAAAGAGGACGACAACCAGTACCTGGACATCAACACCCTCAAGGGCGACCCCAACGACGGAGACGAGTAGCGGGGGCTGGGGCGGCTGAAGCGTCCATATGTAGCACCAGCTTCTACGTGCTGTTTTGTCATCCGGTTACACTTTTCCGGATGTTGAGACCGTCGGATTCGACACTTTTCCGTACTTTTGAGGTGCCGATTTCGACACTTATCCGAATACAGGTCGAATATTCGCCACGCAATCAAGCAGCGCTTGCACGTCATTTCGCAGGCGGCGCTTGGTTTCTGTCCGCGTGCGCTGATAGACCCCATCGTGCCCGCAAGTGGCGGGCGCGTTTTATCCAGAGTCGGGGTAGAGAGTTGGCTCCACGATCCCGACGCCAACCGGCCAAGAGGCACGGTGGCCCTGCCAACATCGATGAAAGGAGTCCGTATGGACAATTTCTCTGTGCGCAGTGAGCGCAACTTCCACAACCTGGCAGCCAAGCCAAAACGAATGCATCTTCTCGACGAGCCGAGCAGCTATGCCTCGGCCATGGTCAAGAGCAGCCTCTCCCACCAGATGCGCTTTACCGTGCAGATGCTCGAGGAAGAGCTCTGCGCTGCCGGCAATCCGCACGTACTGCAGATCAAGCTGCTCGGAGACGACTCGCGTGAGCCGTCCAGCTGGAAGCTCTTTGCCGACGGCACGTGCGTTGCGGATGGATCCGGCGCCTTTGCACGCGAGTGCTTCTACGAGGGAGCCGAGGTATTCCTGGACCTGTGCCGCGAGGCCGTACGCGCGGCCGAGCTGCGCCAGTGGAGCCAAAGGGAGTACGAGCTGCTGAGTGCCGCGCGCGGGATTGTGGGGGAGGTGTAGACGAAAGCACCCGCCACGCGAGACCGCGACAGCGTTGTTGGCAGGATTGTCCCTGCCTGACTCTTTGATTCCACGGCTGACCATATTGCCGTTCACCCGTTCGCCTCAACAGTCGCCAGCAATGCAACGCTATAATTCTGTAAACGCATTTGTATTGCATTTCGAGTGACGGGAGCACAGATGCCTGATAACTACAAGGAACTCATTAAGAGCAGCCCTGACGAAACTGAGATCAGGAGCTTCCTGGTGAACGGTAATCAAGTCTCCGTGACCCTGCGCATCCCCGACACCCTGCGTGACGCCGCGAAGGAAGAGGCGGCTCTCCGGGGCATGAGCTTCTCCGCCTTCGTGCGCACGTGCATGATCGAAGAGCTCGCGAAGAAGGGGGCGTGAGCATGATCCGGGTCAAGACTCTCACCGTCCAGCTCATAGACGCGCAGCCGGACCGCATCCGCATCTGTCGCATCGACGGCGAGTCGCTTGTGACCGTCGTCGTTCCGAGGGAAGACCTCGCCGGGGCGAAGTCGCTACCGAACATCCCGTAGCGCGGCGTCTACTACCTGCTCGACGAGGACCACGGCAACTGCTAAAAAACGCGGGCGTCGTGGCCGCGCGCAGGGAAATCTTCGGCGATTCGGGCGGCATTGCAGTGCTCGCCGAGGACCTCGAGTTCCCGACGCCCAGCGCCGCGGCGGTGTTCGTGCTCGGCGGCAGCCAGAACGGCTGGACCGAATGGGTAAGCGACGACGGAGAAACACTCAACCAAGTCTATAGAAGTGAGGAAAACTAGATGAACAAGCAGCAGCTGGCCTCCAAGATATGGGAGTCCGCCAACAAGATGCGATCCAAGATCGAGGCTAACGAGTACAAGGACTACATTCTAGGATTCATCTTCTACAAGTTCCTGTCCGAGACCGAGGTTGCCCGCCTGAAGGCGCGCGACTTCGCCGAGGAAGACCTGCCCAGCCTGGTGGAAGACGACGAGGAGACGGTCGAGTTCGTCAAGGGCGAGTGCGGCTACTTCATTGCCTACGAGAACCTCTTCTCCACCTGGGTGGCAAAGGGCGGCGACTTCGAGATTTCGAACGTTCGCGACGCGCTTTCCGCCTTCAGCCGCAATATCGATCCTGCACGCAAGCGCGTCTTCGACGGCATCTTCGACACGCTGCAGACGGGCCTCTCCAAGTTGGGTACCGATGCGCGTAGCCAGTCCAAGGCCGCCCGCGACCTCATCTACCTCATCAAGGACATCCCGATGGACGGCCGCCAGGACTACGACGTGCTCGGCTTCATCTATGAGTACCTCATCAGCAACTTCGCCGCCAACGCCGGCAAGAAGGCCGGCGAGTTCTACACGCCGCACGAGGTGTCCATGCTTATGAGCGAGATAGTCTCGTGGCACCTGGCCGGACGCGAGAACATCACTATCTACGACCCCACGAGCGGATCGGGCTCGCTGCTCATCAACATCGGCAAGGCTGTGGCGCGCCGCAATGGCGACCCGGACTCCATCAAGTACTACGCTCAGGAGCTCAAGGAAAACACCTACAATCTCACGCGCATGAACCTGGTGATGCGCGGCATCCTTCCCGACAACATCGTGGCCAGAAACGGCGACACGCTCGAGGACGACTGGCCGTGGTTCGACACGGTGGAGAACAAGGACGAGACCTACGACCCGCTGTTCGTTGATGCCGTGGTATCGAACCCACCCTATTCTCAAAACTGGGATCCGGAAGACAAGGAGCTCGACCCGCGCTTCAAGTTCGGTGTGGCGCCCAAGTCCAAGGCAGACTACGCCTTTTTGCTGCACGACCTATACCACCTGCGCCCCGACGGCATCATGTGCATCGTCTTGCCGCACGGCGTGCTGTTCCGCGGCGGCGAGGAGGGCACCATCCGCAAAAACCTGGTGGAGAACCGCCATATTCAGGCAATTATCGGGCTTCCCGCCAACATTTTCTTCGGCACCGGCATCCCAACAATCGTCATGGTGCTCCGCAAGCAGCGCGAGAGCAGCGACGTGCTGGTCGTGGATGCGTCGAAGCACTTTGTGAAGGAAGGCAAAAACAACAAACTGCGCGCAAGCGATATACGCCGCATCGTGGACGCAGTCACGACTGGAGCGACCATCGACAAGTTCAGTCGCCTGGTGACCATCGACGAGATACGCGCCAACGATTACAATCTCAACATTCCGCGCTATGTTGATTCGTCCGAAGCTGCTGAAAGCTGGGACGTGTACGCCACTATGTTCGGCGGAGTTCCGAAGGCCGAGATCGACGCTCTCGACCGCTACTGGAAGGTGTGGCCGAGTCTGAAGGGCCAACTGTACGGTGAGGACGGTAGGTCGTGCCTTGCTTCCGTGACGGACGACGTGGCAGCAACGGTGAAGGCCAACGCCGACGTCGTCTCATTTCTGGGCGGCTATCGGGATGCACTGTCGCATCTGCCTGCTGAGCTGCAGAAGAGGTTGGTGGACGGTGCGTCGCAGGTCGACGCCGTGGCCGAAGAAGAGCATATTGCGGCGCAACTTCACGATGCCCTTTCCGGTATCGCGCTTGTTGACGAATACGATGCCTATCAGGCTCTTGATGATGCATGGACGGGCATTTCCGGTGACCTCGAGGTTATTCAAGCCGAGGGCAGGGAAGCCGTGCGTAAAGTCGATCCAAATATGGTGATTAAGAAGAAGAGTGGCAAAGACGTTGAGGTGCAGGATGGCTGGACAGGCCGCATTTTGCCGTTTGCGCTTGTCCAAGAGCAGCTGCTCGCTGATGATGTCAAGGAAATTACTGCGCGCGAATCCCGTTTGAATGAAATATCTCAAGAGCTTGACGAGATTCTTGAGAATCTTGATGAGGAGGAGAAAGGCTCGAGCGATGTTTTTGACGATGACGGCATGCTTGTGGCAGTATCCCTCAAGAAAGCCGTGAAGAGCATCGGCAAGCATCCGAATGGCGACTTTGAGATGGCGCTTGTTCGTGCTCAGACTCTGCTCGATGAGGAGAAAGACCTCAAAAAGGCAAGCAAAAAGGCGCTTGTCGCGCTCGAAGAGACGACAAAAAAGGTTATTGAGGGCTTGACTGATGTCCAGTGTGACGAATTGCTGGCTGCGAAATGGATTGAGCCGCTGCAGTCTGATTTGCTCGAACTGCCCAATGCCGTTATAGGCAACTTCATTGCGAAGATTGTGGCGTTGAATGCAAAGTACGCGACAACCTATTCGGACGTGTGCAATCAGATTAATGAGGCGGAAAACGAGTTGGCAGCGATGTTGGGCCAGCTCACGGGCAATGAATTCGATATGGCGGGCATTGCTGAACTGCGGAAACTGTTGGGAGGTGAATAGCGTGACGGAAAAAACTAATGTACCCGAAATTCGTTTTGCCGGTTTTACGGACCCTTGGGAACAGCGTAAGCTGGGCGAGATTGCGCCCGTAACAATGGGACAATCCCCAAATGGAGCTTGCTACACGGACAATCCAAACGATGCAGTTCTCGTTCAGGGGAACGCCGATTTAAAAGATGGCTGGGTTTCTCCTCGCGTTTGGACAACGGAGATCACAAGGACAGCCAAATCTGGAGATCTAATCATGAGCGTTCGCGCTCCCGTCGGCGCAATGGGAAAAACCGCTTATGACGTGGTCCTTGGCCGCGGTGTCGCTGGAATTGCCGGCAATGAGTTTCTGTTTCAGGCCCTATCTAAGAAAGAAGCTGAGGAATATTGGTCGACCGTTTCCGCTGGTTCGACTTTTGATTCTATCAATGGAGATGAACTCAGGAATACGCTGGTCGATTGTCCTCGCAGCGAGTTGGAGTGTGAGACGATTGGCGACTGCTTGTCTAAGGTTGACTCCCTCATCACCCTTCATCAGCGTAAGCATGAGAAGCTCGTTCAGCTGAAGAAATCGATGCTTGATAAGATGTTCCCCAAGCCGGGTGAAACTGAGCCCGAAATTCGCTTCGCCGGTTTTACGGACCCTTGGGAACAGCGTAAGCTTGGCGATGTGGCCGCAGTCTATGATGGAGTTCATCAAACTCCTGACTATCAGGACGAAGGTGTTATGTTCTTATCAGTCGAGAATATAGAGACACTTATATCGCAGAAATTCATCTCACGGGAAGCTTTTGCCAGAGATTATCCAGTGTATCCAAAGCGCGGCGATGTCCTGATGACCCGCATTGGCGATATCGGTACATCCAACGTTGTGGAAACCGACGACAAGCTGGCGTTTTACGTTAGCCTCGCATTGCTCAAGCCGCTTAACGTTGATTCCTACTACCTCGACAAAAGCCTACAGTCTCCAAGCGCCAAAATGGAGCTATATAGGAGAACGCTTCACATCGCATTTCCTAAGAAGATCAATAAGAACCAAATTGCCGAAGTGATGTTGCCGATACCGAGGAGCCGTCAGGAACAGGAGCAAATCGGTGCTCTTTTCCGCGACCTCGACACCCTCATCACCCTTCATCAGCGTAAGCTTAAACTGCTGAGGAATACTAAGAAATCGCTGTTGGAAAGGATGTTCGTCTAATAACTTTCGCGAGTTGCTTCTTGTTTCGAGCTCCAGAACCGCCGATTTCGCCATGTCGAGTCGGCGGTTTTTCGCTCCAGCGAGGAAAATAATGTCGTGCGACTTGCTGTTGGGCTGTCACTGATGAAGGGTGATGAGGGAGTCAAGCTCGGCTAAGCTCTTCGCAATTGCCTTCTGCTCGGCGTGATCGGCAGGCACGGCGAAGAACGATTGTGAAATCAGATTCCAATCTGCGCGAGGCATCTTAGAGCCTGAAGATACATTTGCGAGCCTTTGGAAGCTGTTCGTTTGAATCAGCCGATACAAAAATGAACTGTCACACTCTGTAGCCCTAAGGACCCAAAAATCACCAACAGCTACACCATTGAACTGCGGGTATAGCCAATTCATCAAATAAGGACGAAGCTTCCCGTATAGAACATCTCCGGCGTAAAACTTAATTCCTGTTTTGCCGCCTTCTTTGTCGCGCAAATCTTTGTTCAGCGTGCCCTCGCCAGAAACGATATCCTCGTATTCGACTTGAGGCAAATCGGAATCGCTTGACTGAATGGAAACCCTGTCGGTCAGATCGGAGAACTTACGCTGTTCCCAAGATGGAGTCGTCCAATTTGAATAACCGCTTGGGAACAGCGTAAGTTAGGCGAGGCCGCCACTATTGTGGGCGGCGGCACGCCGAGCACAAATAACGATGCGTACTGGGATGGCGATATAGACTGGTATTCGCCCGCCGAATTGGGCGAGCAGGTGTACGCCGACAGAAGTGTTCGAAGGATAACCCAGGCTGGTTACGATAGCTGCTCGGCAACATTGCTTCCAGCTGGTAAAACAATTCTCTTTACAAGTCGTGCGGGCATTGGCAATACAGCGATCCTTCGCAGGTCAGCATGTACAAACCAAGGCTTCCAGTCTTTAGTCGTGAACGATGATACCGATGTGTATTTCGTCTACTCCATGACCGATCGAATCAAGAAGTTCGCTGAACAAAAAGCTTCTGGATCAACCTTCCTAGAGATATCTGGAAAGGGTCTGGCGGCCGGAGAATTCGCCTTTCCTTCAAAGGATGAGCAGACTGCAATAGGGTCCATGTTCAAGCAACTTGACCATCTCATCACCCTTCATCAGCGTGAGCCACGGTTTGCTGATACAGGTTAAATTAGAGTCGAAAGAGCCCTCATGACGATGTCAATGTCCTTGTTCTCGAGCTCTTGAATGACGTGCAGATAGGTTTCCTGAGTGGTGGTCATGCTTGCATGGCCGAGCCTTCGAGATACGCTGGCGATAGAGACACCGGCGAACAGCAAAAGTGACGCATGCGTATGCCGCAGCCCATGGACGGATATGACAGGCACGCCAACATTTTTGCAGTGGCGCGCCAAAACGCTGTTAGCCGTCGAGTTATAGACTTTTCCCTTCACAAATATGGGCTCGGTCGGCGGAAGGTCTTTGAGCAGTCCAGAAAGTTGCATGATGAGTTGCCAGTCGAGTTGAACCTTCCGCATCGATGAGGCGTTTTTCGTGGGGACGAATCCGCCACCGTTCTTGTAATCCCAGGTCTTGCTCACCGAGAGCGTTTGATGGGCGAAGTCAAAGTCTTCGGGAGTAAGCCCAAGGGCCTCGGAGAAGCGCAGACCCGTTTTAGCGACTATCAGAATAAGCCAATCCCAACTCGGCCCGCCTGATAAATCAAGGTCGCCGAGCATGGCATGAAGCTCAAACTGGTTGAGATACTTGATCTTTTTCACCCGCGGCTGTTTCCCTTTGATGATGGCCTTGCGCGTAGGGTCGCGGGGAATGAGCCCTTCGTCAACTGCATCAAGGATCGCCCCTTTAAGCTGATGGTGGAAGTCCATGGTTGTCTGGCGCTCGTGGTGTTCTGCGTAACCATTGATGAGCTGCTGGTACGAGGTCCGGTCGAGATCTTTTATCTTGAGGTCTGGAATCAGCTTGGCAAGCCAAGACTGCGTGAGCCGGTACTTTCCCATGGTGACCTCACGGATGGCCCCTTCTTTGTAGACGCTAATCCATTGCGAGTAGTAGTCGCAGAAAAGAGATTCTTCATTGATACCGATTGGCATTTTTACCCTCTTTCATCATGTGAGTTGGCTCACGCTGATGAAGGGTGATGAGGGCGTCGATCTCACTCAGCGCCACGCCTATGGCAGATTGCTCCGACAAGCTAGGAAATCTAACTTGCGTATCTTGCAGAGCGGCCTTTGAAACGGAAATCACCTTGATCCCCTGCATTAAGGGAAGAAGCTGTCTGTGGTATGCATCGGAATTAAGGTAGTGCCCCAAGTAGCCCGTCCCAAAGGGGAACCGGGGCCGCGCCGGTATCGTATGCAACCCGGAGATAGTTGGCTCTTTGGGTAGTTTTCGCAGTTCAATACACTTGCCAGCCGCTTCGTCCTCTGCCGTGTCAGCGAAGATGACATCGCCTTCGCTAAGTATCGACCCAGCAAATTTGGGAAGCACGGTATCGTCGGTAATGAACGGCAAGTCGCTTTGTTCACCATCCAGGCAATCACCGAACTTGATAAGAATATCTCCGTAATGAACATTACGAGCAATGCCATTCTCGCCATTCAAGTCGGCACGTGAAAGAGTATTGTTCTTCAAGAAGTCGAAGCAATCTCCCAACTTACGCTGTTCCCAAGTTGAAACGAGGGGGCGCATGGTCGCATGCGTCCCCTCAGATAGACAAACTTTCGATTTCGCCTGTTCAAAAAAGCCGCTCATTCGTCGATATCGAAGCCGCCTTCTAGGATGAACTTCTTTAACAGCGCCGCCGCACGGGTGTTCACCTTGAACAGGGGAAGCGTCTTGCCTTCCTTCTGCTCAAAGAAGGCCTTGGCGCGCACCTTGTCCACCGAGTCCTTCAAATCATCGAAGCGCCCGAACTCGTTAATGTTCGATTCCGTCAGGTCAAGCGCAGCCATGGCGGCAAGAAGCTCGCCGTCTATGCCGAGCGCCTCGACGATTCGCTCGACTTGAGCGTTTTTCGCCTTGCGGGCATAGGACGTGATGTAATCCCTCAACGTCTTGCCGTCTTCCAGGGCGACGTCCCCTCGCTCGACATCGTGAAGGAACAGCTCGGCGAAGCGCTGGTCATCCTGGCTTAGGGACGCGAACGATCGGTGGAGCTCCTCACGCGCGGCGGCAAGGCCCTCGTCGTCCTGCTCAAGGCATTTCAGCCACTTCTCGAAGTTCGCGTTCATGTAGTCGCTGTCTATGAGCCCCGTGTCGATTTCGGTTATATGACCATCGAGCTCGTAGGGCGCTTCGGGCTCGTCGCCAGGCCCGCCTCCTCCTGCGAACAGCTCCTTGTAGCGCTGCACGAGAATGAGGTAGGTCCGCTCGTCGATGACCGGTTGCACGAAGAAGGACTTGCCCCTCGGCTCGCCTTCCTCCGGCTCCACCTCAAACTCGTAGGTATCCTGCTCCCATGTGAAACCCTGCACCTTTGCGGCCTCGAGGAACTCGTTGAGCTCAACGAACTCCTTGGCGAACTTGCGCCTGGCTTCCTGCGATGCGGGGAGCTTGGAGAGGTCCCCTACGCCAGCTGCTTCGAAGACCATGAGTATCTCCTGAAGGCGCGCGTCCATCAACGCAATATTCTCCGGTAGTTTCTGGACGAACATGTCGAGCGGTCGGTCTCCCGAATACAGCTTCACTGCCGCTTCGATATAGCCCTTCATGGTGTGGGGATGACGGTAATAGCGGATCGTGCCGAAGGGCTTGTCGGGGCCGAACAGGCGATTCGTACGGCTGAACGCCTGGATGATGCTCTCGTAGTCGATGACCTTGTCGAGGTAGAGCGTGTTGAGCCATTTGGAGTCGAAGCCCGTGAGCATCTGGTCCACTACGATGAGCAGGTCGATACGAGAGTCGCGGTTGGAGTCGACGTTGACGTAGGGCTTCTTGTGAGACAGGCGCGCCGAGATGTCCTTCTTCATGGCGGGCCATGTAGGGATGGTGAACTCCTGGCCGTATGCCTTGTTGTAGTCTTCTATGAGCTCGACCAGGGCATCTTCCTTAACCGTAGAGCCGGCGTTGTTGTCAATGCTCGGGTCGAAAAGGGCGGTCACCTTCATCTGCGGGGCGCGTTCCTTGAAGGCTCGGTAATAGTCAATCGCCTCTGGAATGGAGCTCGTCGCCAAGATTGCATGGAACTTGTTGCCGTGGGAGAGCACCGGGAAACGGCGCAGGATGTCCTCTACGACCTTTTCGTGGTGCGGAGTACCGGGCCAGTATTGGGCGCGGGTAAGGAAATCCTCGATGCCCTTGATGTGGTTGCCGGCGCTGTCGACCATCGGTCCCATGGGGACCTTTGCCGAGTCCATATAGTAGTAGAAGACCTTACTCTTTCGATCGTCGAAGATGGCTTCGGCTACTGTTGCGGCTTTCGCTTGCTCTAGGGCAACCGCTTCGCGCACGTCGTGGTCGTCGAAGGTCGTCACCATATATGGGTCGAAGCCCAGGACGTTGCCGTCGCGGATGCCGTCTGCGATGCTGTAACGGTGCAGACACTCGCCGAACACCATGGCGGTGGTGGAACCCTTCTTCTGGTTCTCGTCGAGAATCGGCGTACCTGTGAAGCCGAAGAACAGCGCGTTGGGGAACGCGCGGCGTATGTCCTGGAGCATCTCGCCGAAGGTGGAGCGGTGACACTCGTCGATGACGAACACGATCCGCTTGGAGGCCAGACGGTTGAGTTCCGCCTGGGTGATTCTGCCCTCGCCGGCCTTCACGTTGCTCATCTTCTGGATAGAGGTCACGATGAGGCGGTTCTTGGGGTCGTCGCTAGCGAGCTTCGACTTCAGCACCTGCGTGTTCTCGGTCCCCTGCACGTCGTCGGCGTCGTCTGCGAACGCGCGGTACTCGGAGAGCGACTGCGTACCCAGCTCGATGCGGTCCATGAGAAAGATCACCTTGTCGACGTCGTGCGAGTCGGCTATGAGCTGGGCAGATTTGAAGCTCGTCATGGTCTTGCCGGAGCCGGTGGTATGCCATATGTAACCGCCGGGGCGCCCCGGGGTGCTGCTCTTGGGTCTCTCGTCCCATTTGCACCTGCGCACCTTGTCGGATATGGCGGAGGCTGCGTAGTACTGGTAGCTGCGCATGACTTTCAGGCAGCCGTCCGAGCTGTCAGCCACGGTGTAAAAGCCAATGAGCTGGTGCGCCATTGGAATGGAAAGCAGCGTGGAGGTGAAGCGTTTCCATTCGTCGGTTCCGGGTTTATCGCCCGCGCAGACGGGCTCGTTGTTGAAGTCCTCCCAGTGGAAGAAGAAGTTCGGGTTGAACGCGCCCGTGCCAGGGTTGGCGAAATAGCGCGCCTCGTCGGGGGTCATCCCCACGAAGATCTGCGTCAGGCGGAAAAGCCCCGTGAACACGCCCTCGTGGGCATATTTCTCAATCTGACCAGTGGCCTGGCTGACGGGGATGCCGCTGCGCTTGAGCTCGATATGGATGACCGGCATGCCGTTGATGAGCAGGCACAGGTCTCCACGGCGATCGTTCAGGATCTTGTTCTTCGCAGGATAGACCGGCTGCTGAGCTATCTGGTAGCGACTCTGGCCGGCTGCGATCTCCTGACGATCATAGATCTTCAGGCTCACCTCCTTACCCAGGTGAAGCGCGTCGTCGGGGTTGTCGCGCGTGACGGCGACGGTCTTTCCGTTGATGAACCCGTTGAGTGCGAGTGGGGTCTTGAGCGTTTCGATTTGTTCGATGACCTGCGCCATTTCGCCCTGGGTGAGCGGGCAGCCGTTCAGGCGGTCTATGTCGGCGTTGTTCTGGAACAGAATCTTCGCCCAGTTGTCGATGAGGTCCTGCTCGGTGGGATAGCGAAGCACACCTCCCGCGTCGTCCCAGCCGTGCTGCTTCAGCACGGTTATGACCGCTTCTTCGAACGAAGCCTCTTTATCGAAAACCATAGCAAAACCTATCTGCACAATTGCAAAAAGCGCATTTAACTGTTCCAAACATTATAGGTCACGCGGCAATTTCCCCGGGATGGCTCAAGCCCATTACAGTCTGTAATAGGCCATCGATAAATTTCGATGGCGAGCATTCGGCGCATTGCCTACGATACGGGCAAGCCCCGAGGGGCCGCCGATCAGGCGCCTCCGGATGGCCGTCTGCCCCCTACCTCCCCTCTGCCTTTAACTTCAGCAGCAGGTCGCCCAGCTCGGGGCACTTCTTGGAAAGGCGCGTCTGGGGTCGCTCGCCCATCCCCCATCGCTGGCGGACTTCCTGGGCGCGCGGGCTCACGTGGTAGTCCCCCTCCATCATCTGCTTGAGCAGCTTGGCGGTCACGCGCGCATCGGCAAGGGCGCTGTGGGCGTGACCCGTCGACTCGTCGAACTTGATGCCAAACCACGCTGCCGCGTCGCCCAGCGAGACGCGCCCGTGGCTGCCCACATCCATGATCGAGGTGTAAAACGCCTGCAGGTCGGCCCAGTCCGTAGGAAATGCGGAAAGGTCGATGTGCTTTGCCTGGCACTCGGTCAAAAGCTGTCGGCGGTCCGCCCCGCTCCAACAGACCACCTGGGCGGAGTAGCGACCAATCCAATCGCTGAGCCTTTTGATCACCACATAGAGCGGATCGGCCATCGCGGTGTCCACGGCCGATATCCCCGTAAGCTCGCGGACGGGAAACGCAACGCCTTCGGTAAATTCCGTCTGCACAAACTGCGAGAACTCGCCCATAACGTTGCCGTGGTAATCGAGCTTGACGGCGCCGACCTCGATAATCTCGTTGCGCAGCCCACGGCGCTGGCGCTGCTTTGGCACCGGTGCAAACTCAAAGTCCAGCACAATCTGGCGCGCAAAGTTCGTCGTATCGATAGCCGAGATACACGGCGTCTTTTCAGCTGACACGATTATGGCCTTTCTCCGTCGCCTGCCGCCTGCTACATAGCTACATAGGCGGCTCTATTGCCGTAAGGATAGGCGCCCGCGCGGACATGAAAGCGGGGCGCAATACCATGCGCCAGGCACACGCCATGCAGACGGCCCCAAGAGAGTCGCCCGCTCTATTCAAATGGATGAAAAAATTTAGGCCCGGTGACTTGAATCAGCGGTCATCCCGGGCCCATCAGAGCTCGTAGAGCTCTTGGTTGCTTTGATCTCGCTCTTCACGGCGCTTATCGAACTTTCCGAGGCACTCAAGCAGCATTCGAAGCATAACAAGTCGCTGCCATTAAGGCACTGACCTCTTGACCAAGCAACGGCGCTGCCCAGCTCTCCAGAACTTGGGCTGTCGCCAACTTTATTCTATCCGCGAGCATCTGGTTTACCAAATGGATTTTCGGTAAAGGAAGCACGGCACGTCCGCAAAACCACTACGCCCCAAGTGCCGCCATGGGGATCACCGCCACGCCGTCGTCGCGTGTGTAGGCAATGCTCCCCTTTCCAACCACGACCGCCAAAAACGCCGGCGCGGCATTCTAAGACGCGCTTTCCACTTGAAGCCATGTCGATTCTGGGACACAGTTTCCGCTTGAAGCCCATCCGGAAAGCGCGTCCCATTCCGAGGCTTGAATCCGGGACGTAGTTTCCACTTGAGCTCCTGACGGGAAAGCACGTCCCACTCTGAAGCTCGATTCCGGGATACAGCTTCCGCCAGAGACCTCAACCGGAAACGGCATCCCACTCTGGAGCCAGAATCCGGGACGCAGCTTCCGCTTGAAGGCCGATCCGGAAAATGCGTCCCAGTCTGAGCGCTCATTCCGGAATGCATTTTCCGCGAGGGGCCGATCCGGAAAGGCCATCCCACTCTGGAGCTATAATCCGGGACACGCTTTCCGCCGACATTCCGCCGGCAGCCAACACGACAAAAGAAGGGCCCCATTCCAGCAATTCGAGGACAGGCTCTTGTTCTCGAGCAGAGCTACCCCGCACTCACATCTCGGCAAACGAGATCAGCTTGACGTCTCCCCTGCTCTCCGCGGCATCTCGACATCCCTGCGTAAAGCCGCGTTTCGAGAAGATCACATAGCTTTTGTGCTGCCGCCTAAAGAGCCCGCTTCGGTATACGAGCTTTTCCAGAACTTCCTCGCCTACCGACTCGTTACGCCATTTGCACTCCGCAAACAGCGCAGTGCCCTCGCCATCGTCAACAATCAAGTCGATTTCTTCCTGCGTATGCGTGCGATTATCCGTCCCCCACCAGCGCCCGACGCTCGCCGGAACCACATCGAGCTGGCCCGCGCGCGCGAGTTCGTACACGTATTGTCTGCATATGAGCTCAAAGACCGTACCCATGTAATCCGATACGTGCGGCTCAATGCGCTTATACGCCATCTCGGCCATATCGTTTTGAATCAACCCGATGTTCTGCGGCACAAACTTGTACCAGAACCTAAACATCTGGTCGCTCAGTAGATACACGGCCCGCTTATTGCTCGTCTCGTTTAGGGGCAGCTCGCGCTCGACAATCCCAAGCGACGCCAGCTTATCCACATAGCTCTTTACGTTGCTCGCAGGGATTCCCGTAGAGCTCGCAATCTCCGAGATCTTCGAGCGCCCCTGAGCAATTGCTTGCACGATCGCATCATATTGCTCGGGATTGCGGCACTCTTGCATTAGCAGGTTACTCGGCTCCTCAAAGAGATAGCCCGTAGGAGTAAGAAAAAGACGTTTGATGTTGTCCTTGAGCGGTGCGGCAGGATCGACTTTCTCGATATATGCAGGAATGCCGCCCGTCATGCCATAGCAAACTGCAGCGTCTTCGCGACTCATGCTCTGCCACAGGCCGAGGGTCGTCGTAAAATCAAGCGGCATGATCTTAAACTGGGCCGTACGCCTACCGTATAGTGGGCTCTCGTAGCCCAACACCTGTTCCTCCATAAACGAAAGAGACGAGCCGCATAGAATCAGCATGAGCTTGGTCTCTTTGTACAGGTGATCGATCTTGTCTTGCAGCAACGAGCTGATCTCGGGATTCGATTGGGCGAGATAGGGGTACTCGTCAATCACGACAATCAAACGTTCCGTGCGAGCCATGGTGGCCAATGCATCGAACGCCTCGTCAAAACTACGAAACGACACGCCTGCAGCACCAACCGATCCTGCAAATATCGCCTGGCTAAAGCCGTGCAGGTTTGCCTCTGCATTGGTACGACGAGCTTGAAAGTAAATAGCATTCTTGCCTTGAATGAACTCTGTGATAAGGCGCGTTTTGCCCACACGACGGCGGCCATAAATCACAGGCATCTCAAAGGAGCCCGTGCCATACAGTCGATTGAGCTCGGACATTTCCACTGTTCTTCCGATAAACATAGGGCCATCCTTCCTTTATCTTATAGCTAGCTATATTATACCTTCCTATAATATAGCTAGCTATAACATAATTCAACAAGCGGAGCACGAAAAGGGGCGGTACACCCCCGCACGTGGACCGTTCCGGAAAATGTATCCCGTTCTGGAGCCAAAAACTGGGCCGTAGTTTCCGCCAAGCATCCCATCCGGAAAGCGTGTCCCGTTCTGAGCCTGAATTCTGGGATGCACTTTCCGCTGAAGCTTCTACCGGAAAATGCATCCCATTCTGAGCGTCGAATCCGGGACGTAGTTTCCGCATGCGGCCTCGTTAGGAAAGCATGTCCCACTCTGAGTGCTCATTCCGGGGCGCAATTTCCGCCAGAAACGCCGCCGGGAAAGCGCATCCCGGTTTGGAGCCGAAATCTGGGATGCGGTTTCCGGTTGAGGGCTGTCCGGAAAGCGCGTCCCATTCCGAGTGGCAATTCCGGGTCACAGTTTCCGCAGATACAAGGCGACAGTCCGCCGCCCTTATCACATGCCTTCAAATATGCGATCCAGAAACACAAAACAGCAGATAGAATGCTCTTTTTCAAAAAGTACACGTCCCGAAACTTACCAAGACTTCATATCCAGTTACCGTTCACGGTCGCCAATTACCGCCCACCGATTCAAACAAGAAATATGTCGCCAAAAGCAGGTCATCTACCTGCATGGTTAGATTTTGGTCAGCTTTTGGTCAGCTGAGCGGCAAGTTCCAGCTGATACGTTTTTGCTACCCAAAAGGAGGCGGTAGCTCATGACCCATTGCAACGACCAGCTCATCGACCAACTGCTCACTCAAGCCGAACAAGAGGGGCGCTGTCTGATTCCCCCGAGCACGGCGATCCGAAAAGCGCTCCTTCGGCGCACCGGCGGCACGGTTGTCTCGCCCATGCCGGGGTTGTTTGCGCGAAAAACGCACTGAGATGAACTCAACCGAGCGCAACGCCATTGCGAGATCCTCCGCGCCCTTGCGATCATCCATCCCGATTGGACGTTCTGCTCGTTTTCGGCAGCTTGCCTGCTGGGGCTCGAGGTCTCGTGGCGACACCTGAACGTCGTGCATGTTTGCAGCTCGACAAAGCCGTCGGCTCGTCCGGGCGCACATATTCAGCGACACCAGATTGAGCCGGCCGGAGCAATACGCAGAGCCGGCATATCGGTAACGCCGCCCATCCAAACGGCCACAGATTGCCTGCTGCAAACTGGTTTTGCCGACGGCATGCCCATTGCCGATTCGGCGATCTTAAAGCTCGGCCTTGCGCGGGAACAGCTGATGGAGGCCGTCGAGCAACGAGCGACCGCCCGCAATGGTCGCACGATTCGCACCGCCCTCACGACACTTCGATATGCCGACGCCCGCGCCGAGAGCGGCGGGGAATCGGTCGCCCGAGCCATCATGATCGAGACGGGCTTTGCGCCCGATTGGCTTCAATACGAGCTGACGGACCCCTTCAATTCGGCCAAGCCCATACGAACGGACTTTGCCTGGGAGCGCCAGGCGCGGGAACTCACGCTGGGCGAGCTCGACGGGCTCATCAAATATACCGACCAGACCATGCTGGCCGGACGCACCACCGCCGAGGCGCTCGTTGCCGAACGACAGCGCGAGGCGCATCTATCGCTCTACGGTCACCCTCTGCTGCGCTTTACCATCAGCGAGGTCCGCTCGGCAGGAGTGCTCGCCAAAAAGCTGCAGACGGCAGGCATCCGGCAGACCGCGCTGCCGACATGGCTCAACGAGGTGGACCTGTAGGAGTTGTTGAGCTTATGCCCGCCTGCCCATCAAACTGGGGCACACTTTCCAGTTGGCGGCACCGCGGAAACCATATCTCAGATTGAGTGCTCAGAATGGGATGCGCCTTCCATATGGCATACCTAGCGGAAACCGTGTCCCGGAATCAAGGCCCAGAACGGGACACGCTTTCCGGCTGAAGCGCCCAGCGGAAACTGCATCCCGGAATAGACGCTCAAACTGGGACGCAATTTCCGCTGAGGTTCCATCCGGAAACTGTGTCCCACTCCGAGCGTCAATTCTGGGATGAACTTTCCGCCAGAGGGTTCAGCCGGAAACGCCATCCCACTCTGAAGCGAAATTCTGGGACGCAGTTTCCGGTTGAGGGCTGTTCCGGAAAGTGCGCCCCATTCCAGGCGCGGATTCCGGGATGCACTTTCCGTTTGAAACTCCAACCGGAAAGCGCATCCCACTCTGGAGCCGAATTCCGGGATGCGCTTTCCGCTAGAGGCTCAAAAGGAAAGCGCGTCCCATTCTGAGCGTCGAATCCGGGACGCAGTTTCCGTATGCGGAGACGCTCCAAACAAAAGGCCCCGACTCGCGATGGAGCTGGGGCCAAAGGCGCAGCACATACAGTTGATGTTGAGCGCGAACGGCCCGTTAGCAATGCCGTCCGCGCTCTACCCTACCCGCGGTGACGGACGCGGCTGTACGGCGTATCCACCATGGGCAGATCTGGACGCAGCTTGCCGTCAAACGCGCGATAGGCGTTCTGTACGGCGGGCGCCGTGGGGATCGTTGCGATCTCGCCGATGCCCTTGCCGCCGTATGCCACGGGCAGCAGCTCGTCCTTCTCCACGTAGATGGCGTGGATATCCGGAATCTCGGGCGCACGGAACAGTCCGAGCGTGCCGTACCTTGCCTGGGGCACGCAGTCCTTGAGCGGCCAGTCCTCGGTAAGCGCATAGCCCATACCCATGAGCACGCCGCCTTCGATCTGACCCTGGATGGAGATGGGGTTGACCACCTTGCCGGAATCGTGCGCGGCATAGACCTCGCTCACGCGACCGTCATCATCCAGAATGACCACATGCGTGGCAAAACCGTAGCAGATGTGGCTCTTGGGGTTGGGAACGTCAGCGCCCAGCTTGTCAGTCGGCTCCAGGTACACGTAGCCAAACTCGCATCCCTCGAGCGCCTTGATGGCGGCCGCGGGATCCTGAGGATGCATGCCCTGGCCGGCGACGAGCTCCTGCGTGCGCAACTGATAGGCTCGACCGTCGTCGTACTCGATCTTGACGCCGTCACCATGCGCGCTCACAGGAACATCGGGTGCAGGCTTGCCGGCCTCGATGTCAAGCATGGCATCGCGCAGCAGGAAGGCGGCACCGCGCACGGCCTCGCCGGTCACGACCGTCTGTCGCGAGCCAGACGTGGTGCCGGAGTCGGGAGCGTTCTCGGTGGAGCACTCGCCATTGGCAATGCAGCTCAGCGGCAGACCGCACGCCTCGGCAACGTCCTGCAAAAAGACCGTGTTGCAGCCCTGGCCGATGTCGGACGTGGCGGCGTAGACCACGGCGCGGCCATCCTCGACGCGAATCTTGCAGCGGCCGGCATCGGGCAGGCCCACGCCCACGCCGGCGTTCTTCATGGCGCAGGCGATACCGGCGTGTCCGGGATGCGCATAGTAGGCATCCTTGACCTCAAGCAGCGTCTCCTTCAGCGCCGTGGAGCAGTCGGCAATCTGGCCGTTGGGCAAAACCTCGCCCGGCTCGATGGCGTTTCTGTAACGAATCTCCCACGGGTCCAGGCCGACCTTCTCTGCCAGCAAGTCGATCAAGCTCTCGAGCGCAAACTCGGACTGGCAAACGCCAAAGCCGCGGTACGCGCCGGCGGGCGGGTTGTTGGTGTAGTAGCCAAAGCCGCGAATGTCGGTGTTCTGGTACTTGTAGGGGCCAACGGCGTGCGTACAGGCGCGCTCGAGCACCGGGCCGCACAGCGAAGCGTAGGCGCCGGTATCAAAGTTGATCTCGCAATCAAGGCCGGTAAAGTTGCCCTCGGCGTCGCAACCCAGCGTAAAGGTACCGTCCATGGCATGGCGCTTAGGATGGAACGCAAGCGACTCAGCGCGCGTGAGCTTGCACTTCACAGGACGTTGGAACTTATATGCGGCGAGCGCGGCCAGGTGCTGGATGGACACGTCCTCCTTGCCGCCAAAGCCGCCACCCACGAGCATGGTTTCGACGACCACACGCTCGGGTTCGCTATCCCAGCCAAACATATGGGCACACTCTTTGCGCGTGTCGTAGGCACCCTGGTCGGTCGACTGCACCTTAACGCCGTTCTTGTACGGGAAGGCAACGGCGCACTCGGGCTCCAAGAAGGCATGCTCGGTAAAGGGCGTGGTAAAGCGCTGCGTCACGGTGAACGCGCTCTCTGCCAGCGCCTTGGCGGCGTCGCCGCGCGTCACGTGACGGCTCTGGCACACGTTGTCCTTGAGCTCCACCGTGTTGCCAAAGGCAAAGAAGCTGTCGTGCAGGCGCGGGGCGTCGGCAGCCCTGGCCTCGACAATGTTACGCACGGGCTCCAGCGGCTCGTAATCGATCTTTACGAGCTTCTTGGCCTTCTCGAGCGTCGCCTCGTCCTCGGCAACCACCAGCACGATGGCATCGCCCACGCAGCGGGTGATATCGCCCTGGGCGATCATGACGTCCCAGTCCTGGATAAGGTGGCCGACCTGGTTGACCGGCACGTCCTCGGCGCGCAGGATGCCCACCACACCGGGCAGGGCCTCGACCTTGGAGGTGTCGATGGAGAGCACGCGGGCGCGCGGATACTTGGAGCGCACGGCGCTGGCGTAGGTCAGACCCGGCTGATCGAGCTCGTCGATGTCATCGGGATACTTGCCCTCGCCGAGCACCTTCTTGCGCACGTCGATACGGAAGGCGCGCTTGCCCACGCCGTAGTCGTCGCCGCGCTCCAGGTCCTCGTCGATCTGCTTTTCGCCGCGGAGCACCGCAGCTGCCAGCGAAATGCCCTCGATGATCTTCTTGTAGCCGGTGCAGCGGCAGACGTTGCCGCGGATGGCGTACTTGATCTGCTCCTCGGTGGGCTCGGGATCCTCGGCGATCAGCGCCGCACCCGCCATGACCATACCGGGGATGCAAAAACCGCACTGCACGGCGCCCACGGCGCCAAAGGCGTACACAAAGGCCTCGCGCACGTCCTCGGGCAGGCCCTCGACGGTCACGATGTTGCGACCGGCGGCAAGGGCGGTGGTCAGCACGCACGCCTTGACGGCCTCACCGTCCACGTGGATGGTGCAGGTACCGCACGCGCCCTCGGAGCAGCCGTCCTTGGCGGAGTGAATGTGCAGGTCGTCGCGCAGGTAGCGCAGCAACGGTTTGTTTTGAGTCGTCGTGCGCTCGACGCCGTTAACGGTAAAAGTGAATTCCTGTGCCATGGTGATTCCCTTCTACACGCCGGCGGCTATGCCGGTGCGGTCGTGGATGGCGCCATGCGGGCAGACGACGGCGCACATGCCGCACGACAGACAATCCGCGCCATCAATATGGGCGCAGTTGTCCTCGATGCGGATAGCGCCGGCAGGGCACTTTTTGGCGCACATGCCGCAACCGATGCAGCTCGTGTCGCAGATCTTGCGGGCGATGGCGCCCTTATCGGTGTTGTTGCAGCGCACCAGGATGTTCTGGTAGCCGGGAACGAAGGCAATCACGCGCTGCGGGCACGCCATGCCGCACAGGCCACAGCCCGTACACTTGGAGCGATCCACGCGAGCGATGCCATCAATCAGCGCAATGGCGCCGTGGGGGCAGGCCGTGACGCAGGCGCCACAGCCAATGCAGCCTTCGCTGCAGTGGGCGTCGCCGCCTGCGGAGGCGCAACCGCTTCCGCAGGCAACGTAGGCCACGTTATGTTGAATGGATTTGGCCATAAGAGACTCGCCTATTTCTTAAGGAGATACGAATAGCTGTCGCGCACGGCCTTGATGGTCAGGCGGACGGCCTCGGGCAGACCGGTGTTGACGGCATCGACCGAGACGGTGCGGACCGTGCCGGCGACGCGGACCTTAAAGTGGTCCTCGTCCACTGCCAGGAAGCCCTCGTTCTCGGAGTTCTCCATGTCCTGATCGCTCCAGAACAGGGTGAGCTTGTCCTTGTAGGGACGACCCTCCTGGTAGGGGCAGAACACGGCGCAGTTGCCGCACTCGTTGCACATGCCGTCGATGTGGACGACCTGATGCTTGGCCAGGCCCGGCACCTTAATTGCCACGTTGGCGCGGTTGGGGCACACATCGCAGCAGACCTCGCACACCGAGCCGCAGCCCAGGCAGCGGGTCTTGGTGCAGTTGCGCTTGTCGCGGCACAGCGATCCCTTGCGCTCGTAGCAGGTGTCCTCGCGGCCGGCCTGCTCGTTGCAGTCGGCGTACTTGTTAAAGTCCACGCCGGCAATGGCACGGGCGACCTCGGCGGCGTCGGCGATAGCCTCGACCACGGTAGCGGGACCGCGGCGGCAGTCACCGGCAGCCCAGACGCCCTCGACGCCGGTGGAGGTGGCGGCAAGGCGGCCGCGACGGTCGTGCTCGACGCCCGCGGCGTCGTACAGGCTGGCATCGATGCCCTCGCCCACGGCGCAGATCACCGTGGTGGCGGAAAGCTCGACGGTCTCGCCCGTGGCGACGGGGCTGCGACGGCCGCTTGCATCCGGCTCGCCAAGTTCCATGACGTCGCAGGTCAGCACGGCGCCGTTGAGCGCCTTGGGCGCCAGCAGCTCGCAGAACTCAACGCCGTCGGCAAGAGCAAGATCGAGCTCTTCCTCGTCGGCGGGCATCTGCTTCTTGGTGCGGCGATACACCAGGCGCACGTTCTTCACGCCAGCAAGGCGCTTGGCCACGCGGGCCGCGTCCATGGCGGTGTTGCCGGCGCCAATGACCACGACGTCCTCGCCCAGCTCGAGTTTCTCGCCCTTCTTGGCGGCCTCGAGGAACTCCAGCACATCGAGCTCGGCACCCTCGCCCAGGCCCGCAGAGCCGGGCATCCAGGCACCGGTGGCCACGACCACGTCAGTAAAGCCCTGGGCCTTGAGCTCGTCAATGGACTCCACGCGGGCGTTGAGCTGAACCTTGGCACCAAAGGCCAGGCAAAGCTCGGCGTCGTGGGAGATATCGTCGCTGGCAATACGGAACTCGGGGATCACGTGACGGACCACGCCGCCGAGCGAATCGCGGGCCTCAAAGATGGTGACGGACACGCCGGCACGCGTCAGGAAGAACGCCGTCGCCAGGCCGGCCGGGCCGCCGCCGATAACGGCAACGTTGCGCTCGCCGTCGTTGGCGATGGCCTGGGCGCGCAGCTTGAGCAGCACGGTGGTCATGGCCTCGCGGGCGGCCTTGAGCTTGCTGGCGCGGATCTGGGCGCCCTCGGGCTCGTAGAATGCACGCTCGCAGGCACGGCCGCAGGGATGCGGGCAGATGGTGCCGGTAATGAACGGCAGGGCGTTGCGCTCGATGATGATGTTGAGTGCGTCCTCGTAGCGGCCCTCGTCAACAGCCGCCAGATAGGCGGGAATATCCTGCTGGATGGGGCAGCTCGTGCGGCACGGCGTGGTAAAGCAGTCGGAAAGCGGGCTCTTGCCGGCGACCTTGCGGTCGGGCAGCGGGCGCAGCGGCTTCTTGTAGAGCGGGTTGGTGAGCGAGTCGGTCTGGATCGCGGTCACGGCCTCGAGCGAGACGCCCGCGAACGGCTTGCCGTCCAGATCGCTAAACTCGCCGGCCATCTGGCTAAAGCGCTCGTAGCCACCGGGCTTGAGCACGTCGGTCGCCAGAGTAACGGGCCAAATGCCGGCGTCATACAGGGCGCGAATGTTGTAGACCGTAGCACCGCCGGAGTAGCTGATGCGCAGCTTGCCATCGAACTGCTCGGTAATGCGGCGGGCGGCCTCGATGGTCAGCGAGAACAGCGAACGGCCCGACATGTACATCTCGGTGGAGGGCAGCTCGTTCCTCGTCACGTCGACGGGGAACGTGTTGGTCAGCTTGACGCCAAACTCCAGGCCGCGCTCGGCGCACAGGGCAATCAGGCGCTCGAACATGGGCACGGCGTCGACCCACTGCAGGTCCTCGCGGAAGTGCGTGTCATCGAAGACGATGTAGTCAAAGCCCAGCTCGTTGAGGCGCTGACGGGCAAACTCATAGCCCAGCAGCGTGGGGTTGCACTTGATGTAGGTGTTGAGGCCCTTCTCGGTGATCAGATAGGTCGCGATGCGCTCGATCTCGGCGGGCGGGCAGCCGTGCAGGGTGGACTCGGTGATGGAGTTGGAGACGCGCGCCGGAATGGACTCGACAAACGCGGCGTCGACATGCTCAAACTTGTCCAGATTGGCGAGAGCCCAGGCACGGCACTCGTTCCAAACCTCGGAGCCGCTGGCGTCCTTCATGTCCTCGATGTAGGCGTCGACCTTGGGGCTCTTAATACCCTCGAGGTCATAACCCACGGACATGTTGAAGACAAAGCCGTCCGGGCTGCCCAGACCGTACTCGCGAGCGATCAGGTGGCAAGCGAACCATGCCTTCACGTACTCGGCAAAGGCCTGCGGAACCTCGAGCTCGGTCGACCATTCGCAGTTGTAGCACTCGTCCTGAGCCACAATGCAGGGCTTGTTGACGCACTTGGAGAGCTCCTCGCCGTCCATAACCTGGACGGTCTTGAGCTCAAAGAAGCGGGAACCGGCCACGTAGGATGCCACGATGTTCTGGGCCAGCTGCGTATTGGGACCGGCGGCCGGGCCAAACGGAGTCTCGATTCGCTCGTCAAAAATGGGAAGCGCGCCCTCCTGGTTGGCCGTGACCATCTTGCGCACGCCAAAGATGGCGTCCTGGGTCTTGTGCTCCTCGATGATCCAGTTCATCAGCTGCGAAAACGGGATCGGCCTCATGATGTCGCTCATAGTGAGCTCCTCTCTGTAACGCCCGGCGAGACCGCGCGGCGGGCGCAAATACGGTGTAGCGCTAGCACAGCGCCGGCGACCCCGCGGAGGTCGCCTATACGCGCGTCGGATGCGGCGAAACATCCGACGCGCGCGAATCTACTTGTAATTAGTAGGCGCGATCGTTGAGCGTGCTCCAGAGCTTCTTGGACTCGGCCATGGTCCACGCGTTGATCTTGTCCTCATCAATGCCAACGAACTCGCGATTCTTGTACAGGACGCGGCCGTTGATGATGGTGGTGCGGCAGTTTTTGCCCATCATGCCAAAGAGCATGTGGCCGTCAATGTTCTCCTCGCTCAGCGGCGTAAAGGGTTTGTAGTCCATAACGATGACGTCGGCGGCGGCGCCGGGCTCAAGCACACCGAGCTTGCAATCGAAGTACTTGCTGGCCATCTTGGCGTTATTCTCGAACAGCATGGTCATGGCCTCGCACCAGCCCACATTGGGCATGGCTGCGTTGTGGCGCTGAATGATCAGGAAGACCTTGAGGCTCTCGAGCATATCGTGGGTGTAGGCGTCGGTGCCCATGCACACGGGGATGCCGCGGCGGAAGAACTCGAGCACGGGTGCGCAGCCCACGGCGTTGCCCATATTGGATTCGGGGTTGTTGACGAGCCAGGTACCGGACTCCTTGACGATATCCATCTCGGCAGGTGTCACGTGGATGCAGTGGCCGAGCATGGTGTCGGGACCCAGCAGATTGTGCTGCAGCAGGCGCTCGACGGGGCTGATGCCACCGCGGTTGAGGCGGGAGTCCCACACGTCATTCATGCCCTCGCACACATGGATGTGGAAGCCGGTCAGGCCGTTGTTGGCCTCGGCCATCTTGTCCATGGTCTCGTCCGACAGCGTAAAGGTGGCGTGACCGCCAAACATGGCGGCGATCATATGGTTGTCGTTATCGCGACGCTCCTTGGCGGCCCACTGGGCAAATTCGGCGTTCTCGGCAATGGCCTGGTCGCATTTTTCCTGACCGCGGCGGTCGGAGACCTCGTAGCACAGGCACGAACGCATGCCCAGCTCCTGCGCGGCATCCTTAATGGCAAAGAGGCTGCCCGGAATCTCGCAGAAGCTCGCGTGGTGATCGAAGATCGTGGTGACGCCATCGCGGATGGAGTCAAGGATTGTGGCATAGGCGCTGGCCTTGGTACCGTCGAGCGTCAGGTTATCGTCGATCTTCCACCACTGCTGCTCAAGATTCTCCAGGAAGTTGGTGGGGTTGCAGCCCTTAATGGCAAGGCCACGGGCCAGACCCGAGTAGATGTGGGTGTGGCAGTTGATGAGTCCGGGCATGATGAGGTTGCCCTGGGCGTCGACGTACTCGGCATCCGGGTACTTGGCCTTGAGCTCGAGCTCGAGGCCCACTTCGACGATCGTATCTCCGTCAATGGCGACCGCACCGTTGGGAATGAACGGGGCCTGAGCGTTGCGGGTAAAGACGGAACCGTTAGCGACCAGAAGCATGAATGCTCCCTTCAACATCAGGGGCGGGGTTTGACACCTCTGACATAGCGGAGTGCGAAGCGCCGGCCTACACCGGAAACGGGCCCTCTCCCGTCAACGCTTCACCAAAGGGACAAACCCTTTGAAGTGCGGCTTGGCGCCGCATGACGTCGGCGGACGAGGCGATGCGTCCGCCGACGAATAGCACCGAATTGGTTACTTCTTGCTCTCGGGCAAGACCAGATCCACGGCAGCGTCCTTGGCAGCATCGATGTGCTGAGCCACGACCGGCGTCTGCGGAAGGATCAGGTTAAGGACAATGGCCATGATGGCGGTGGGGGTCACGGCATTGGAGCCGATGACGGTGGACACCCAGGCGGGCATACCCTCGCCGGCAAGGCAACCGCTGGCCATCCAGATACCCAGGCCAAAGACGACGGAGGTGCCGACGATGGTGGTAGTGCGCTGCGTGAGGCCCTCGCGGGTGAACATGCGCACGCCGTTCATGGTGATGGTGCCAAAGACGCCGACGGTCGCGCCGCCGATAACGGGCTGCGGGATAGCGGAAAGGACGGCAGAGAGCTGCGGGAACAGACCGGCGATGGCAAAGACGGCCGCGATGATCACAAAGACCCACTTGTTGACGACCTTGTTGGAGCAGATGATGCCCACGTTCTGGCCAAGGGCGCTGGTGGGAAGACCGCCCAGCAGGCCGCCGACCATAGAGGTGAGGCCCTGGGACACGATAGCGCCGGAGAGCTCGCGCTCGGTGGGCATACGGTCGATGGAGCCCAGGCAGGCGGCGGAGACGTCACCGATAACCTGGATGGCAACCATGGGGAACACAACAGCGAGGGTAATGCAGACTTCGGGATCAAACTCGAGCGCGTAGGGCATGAGCTTGGGAAGGGCGAAGACCTGAGCGGTGGCGACGCTGGAGAAGTCGATCATGCCAAAGGGGATCGAAACGATCATGCCAACGATCATGCCAAAGAACACGGATCCCAGCTTGAGCGTGCCCTTGCCAAAGTTGGCGAGCGCAAAGACCACGGCGAAGGTGATAAGAGCGACGCACCAGGCCTGCGGAGTGCCCCACAGCGGCGTACCCATACCGCCGGCCATATACTTGACGGCCGTGGGATACAGCGAAACGCCGATGGAGAAGATGACCGTACCGGTCACGACGGGCGGGAACAGCCACTTAATCTTGCTGTAGGCCAGACCAAAGAGGACCGCGACGGCGCCGCCGACGATCTCGCCGCCCAGCAGCGCACCAAAGCTAAAGCCCGAGGCACCCATGGCCTGCAGAGCCGGCAGGAACGCGAACGAAACGCCCATGACGATGGGCAGGCCGCCGCCGATGCGACGGAAGGGAGCGAAGGCCTGAAGGGCCGTATCGATCGCCGAAAGAATGAGCGCGACCTGGATGATGTCGGTGCTCTGCTGGCTATTAAAGCCGTAGACGCCGGCCATGATGACCGCTGGGGTAATGATGCCGGCAAACGATGCCAGTACGTGCTGAAGGGCACACGGGATCATTTCCTTAACGGGAGGCATGCCTTCGCGAGTGAACAGGGCTTCAGTGCCGTTCGTAACCGTCTCCTGGGTCATTTGACCACCAATCCTCGAAGTAGTTGTTTTCGCATCTAACGCTCTATTGTGACGCAGTGCGGGGTTGAGGTTGTGCCTTCGTTGCATATCGTATTAAAGATGATTCTCATTCTCAATAATAATTTTTTGTTATCAGACTATTCTTCGGCTGAAATAACTCGTTTCCGCAGGTCAGGAATGTGTCTGGTCTAAATAACATCTTACTTTTCTTTTGGTCGACCGTTTACCGCCAAATACCTACCGCTCATCTGTATTACGCAATGTACCTGCGAATATGTGAGTCAATAGACATCGTGTTACCATGAGAAAAAATTGTTATGAACATTTCCGATTTCACCCAAAGGAGTTGCCCGTGAACGAGACCGTACGTCGCTTTTTGCCGATGGTCGATTTCCTGGAGCAGATACTCGGTAAGAACAGCGAGATCGTCCTGCACGATTTCTCGGATCCCGACCACGCCATCGTCGATATTCGCAACGGCATCGTGAGCGGCCGCAAGGTCGGCGGTCCCGCCACCGATCTGGCGCTCAAGATCATGCACGACCCCAAGTATCGCGACCTGCCGTTTATTATGGGCTACGAGGGGCGCGGTGCCGGTGGCAAGACGTTGGAGTCCGCGACGTTCTTTATCCGCGAAAATGACGAGATCGTCGGTATGCTCTGCGTCAACACCGACCTCTCGACCGTACGCTCCATCAACGCCATGGCGCAGCAGCTCATGGCGTGCTTCGACGCAGCGCCGACGCGCACGGAGCCCGCCCCTATCGAGGTCGAAAGCCTTTCGGAGTCCACCCAGGAGCTCATCGACCGCAGCATTGCCGAGTTGCTGAGCGCGCGCGGGCTGGATGTAGCGTCGCTTGGCCAGAGCGACCGCGTGGACGTCATTCGCCACCTCAACGGCAACGGCGTGTTTATGCTCAAGGGCGCCGTGGCCTGCGCCGCCACCGCGCTGGGCATCTCGGAGCCCAGCGTCTACCGCTACCTGCAAAAAGTTCGCAAGGAGGGCTAAACGTGATCCCTTGGGGACGAAGGGAAACGGATCATTTTTGTCGCATCGCTTGACAAAAGACCCTGCAGCTCGCACGCGCTGCAGGGTCTTTTTGCATGTCATGTTTAGTTGTTACCAACACCTTAGAGAGCGGCGACAACCTCGATCTCGACCAGACCGCCAGCCGGAAGAGCGGCAACCTGGAAAGCGCTGCGCGCGGGGAACGGGGCCTCGAACTTGGAGGCGTAGATCTCGTTTACGGCAGCGAAGTCGGCAATGTCAGCCAGGTAGACTGTGGTCTTGACGACATCGGCAAAGGTGGCGCCGGCAGCGGTCAGCAGGGCCTCGACATTAGCAAGGGACTGCTTAGCCTGGGCCTCGACACCCTCGGGCAGCTTGCCGGTCGCGGGATCGATGCCCAGCTGGCCGGACAGAAACACCATGTTGCCAGTCTGGATACCGGGGGAATACGGGCCGATGGCTGCGGGTGCGTTATCGGAAGACACGACGGTCTTGCTCATGTTTTTCTCCTTACAAGTAAAAGGGAACGGGAGCGCGGCGTTCACACCGGGAGGCACAGTTCGGTCTGAACACCGCGCTTGATTGGGATAGTACTCAAGGTTTCCGCGCGATGCAAGATTATTATCACGTTGCGAGAATATTTTATCGCCCAACGGTTTCCCCGGACCGCTGAACGGTTCTCATGTGAAGCAGCCAGTCCAAGCTGCTGAAGACTTTATCCCGCTTAGAGCACGGGCATCGCCTGCCGCGACGGCACCACTATACTTTTGAGTATCTGAGCATTTTGAAAGGCAGGATATGACCGCAACCGCCAGTCGAACCACCAACCGCAGACCCGAACTCTTGGCCCCCGCCGGAGGCCCGGAGCCCTTTGCCGCCGCGCTCGCCGCCGGGGCAGACGCCATCTACTGCGGCATGGGCAGCTTCAACGCACGCCGCAAGGCCACCAACTTTACCGACGAGGCCTTTGAGCAGGCCTGCCGCGCCGCGCATCTGGCCGGCTCGCGCGTCTACGTCACGGTCAACATCGTCATCAAGGAATCCGAGATGAGCGATGCGCTGCAGCTCATCCATCGCTGCTCCACGCTGGGCGCCGACGCCTTCATCATCCAGGACTGGGGCCTGTTCTTTGAGGTCAAGCGCACGATGCCCGGCATCGAGACGCATATCTCGACCCAGGCGAACATCCACGACGACCGCGGAACCCTTTGGTGCCGCGAGCAGGGCGCCGACCGCGTGACCCTCTCGCGCGAGCTTTCCATCGACGAGATTGCCGCCATTCACGATGCCGCGCCCGATGTGGACCTTGAGGTCTTTAGCCATGGCGCCATCTGCTTTTGCTACTCTGGCCTGTGTCTGCTTTCGAGCTTTGCCATGGCGGGACGATCGGCCAACCGTGGCATGTGCGCCCAGCCCTGCCGCTTGCCCTACGAGCTGATCGACGAGAACGGTCGCTCGCTCTCCCCTGCCGGTCGCGAGCGCGCGCTGTGCCCGCGTGACACCAACACTTCACAACTTGTTCGCCGCCTGTATGACGCCGGCGCCGCGTCGCTCAAGCTCGAGGGCCGCATGAAGGCGCCCGATTACGTGTATTCCATCGTCGACGTGTATCGTCATCAGATTGATGACATGCTGGCCGATGTTTCGACCTCTAAGGATGAGGATGCCGCCCGCCAGCGCCAGCTCAAGCGCTGCTTTAACCGCGACTTTACGCACGCCTATCAAGACGGTACCTCGGGTGACGAGATGATGAGCTACGAGCGATCCAACAACCGCGGCCAGATCGTGGGCACGGTGCTCGGCAGCCGCCTGGCCAACCGCGATGTGCGCGGGCTCAAGCCCGACGACCGCCGTCGCCGCGCTGCCATCGCCCGCATTGAGCTGTTTGAGCCCGTGGGCAAGGGCGACCTGCTGGAGCTTCGTCACGACGATGAGTTTGACCAGTTCCTGACCACCATTGCCGCCGAGGATGCCGCTGCCGGCGACATCATCGAGTGCCGCGTGCCCCGTAGCATGCCCGAGGGTTGCCGCGTGCGCGTGATTCGCAGCCAGCGCGCCATCGACGCCGCCGGGGCTGCGCTCAAGCGCGACGTGCTGCGCCGCCGCGCCGTAGACGTGTCCGTTGTGGCGCGTCTGGGCGAGCCGTTTACCGTGACGCTCACCTGCTGCGACGACCCCACGCTCACCGCCACCGCTACCGGCTTTACCGTCGAGGCCGCCAAGACTCGCGCCGTCGAGGCGTCCGATCTGGTGGAGCACGTCGGCCGCATGGGTTCCTCGCCCTTTGAGGCCGCGAACTTTGATGTGGCGCTCGACGAGGGCTGCGGCATGGGCTTCTCCGCCGTGCACAAGGTGCGCGCCGCCGCCTGCAAAGCGCTGGAAGAGGCCATTCTGGCGCCGTATGAGGAGCGCGCCCGCACGCTCGAGCTGCCGGCGATTGTCACCAGTGATTCCCGCCCCATGCCCGAGCATTACCGCGATGAGCCGCAAATCTGCGCCACCGTCACCTCGCTCGAGGCCGCCGAGGCAGCGCGCGTGGAGGGTGCAACGCGCATCTACATGACCACCGACGCGCTCAATGCTGCCGAGCTCTCCCCCGCCGATGCGTTTGAGCAGGGCATCGTACCCGTACTCGACGAGGTCTGCCGCGCCGTCGACCACGTACGTGTCGACCCGTGGGTTGTTGCCGGCGCCACGGTCGCTATTGGCAACATCTCCGAGCTTGCCCTGACCGCCCAGGTTGGCGCCACGGCCGAGATTCGCTCTTGCCTGCCCGTGCACAACACGCCTTGCATGGAGGCACTTGCCGAGCGCGGAGCCGGCGCTTTTTGGCTCTCGCCCGAGATCACGCTCGACGAGATTATCTCGCTTGGCACCTCCGCGCCCGCAGCGCTGGGCATCACCGTGTTCGGCCGCCCGCGCGTTATGACGAGCGAGCACTGCATCCTGCAGGTGGCCAACGGTTGTATTCACGATTGCGCCAATTGCCGCCTGCGCGCCCGCAAGCTGTCGCTCAAGAATATCGATGGCAAGGTCATGCCAGTGCGCACCGACGTCCACGGCCGCTCGCGCCTGTACGATGCCTACCCCATCGACCTCACTCCGCAGGTTCCGCAGCTGCTCGACGCCGGCGTGCGCCGTCTTATGGTTGACGGAACCCTGCTCGAGCCCGATGAGATTGGCCGCGCCGTCGCACGCGTCCGTCGCGCCATCGAGGCCGCGCAGGCAGGTCGCAAGCCCGCCGCCCGCCTGCGCGGCGCCACCTCGGGCTGTATGTTTGTGGGAATTAGCTAACCGAAAGGCTTACACGTGAACGAAGAACCCCAAGTCCTCTACTGCGACGCCTGGCTCATGGCCATCGATAAGCCCGCCGGCATGATCGTCCACGGTGACGGCACCGGCGAGCGCACACTTACCGACTACGCCAGCGATCTGCTGCTGGCGATGGGCGACGGCTTTGCCGCGACTGACATGCAGCCGCTCAACCGCCTGGACCGTAACACCACCGGCGTGGTGCTGTTTTCGCTCGACAAACAGACGCAGCCTGCTTTTGATCAGATGGTGAACGACCACGCCTTCGAAAAGCACTATCTGGCGCTCGCCGAGGGCAAGATCGACTGGAACGAAAAGCTCATCGACAAGCCCATCGCCCGCGATCGCCACGATAGCCGCAAGATGCGCGTCGGTGCCAGCGGCAAGCCGTCGCAGACACGTGTGAAGGTGCTCAAGCGCCTTAAGAGCCGCCGAGGCCTGCCCGCGCGCTCGTATATCGATGTCGAGCTGCTCACCGGCCGCAAGCATCAGATTCGCGTGCACCTGGCCAGCGAGCACCATCCGCTGGTGGGCGACGACCTGTACGGCACTGCGCGCCCCTGCGGCCTGATGCTCCACGCCCACAGTGTGTCCTTTACGCATCCCGTAACCGGCGAGCACATTCACATCGAAGCCCCCTGCCCCTGGGAGCCCTAAACCACCACAATGGGGACAGGCACCTTTGTGGTGGTTTTGCCGCAATGGCTCAGTCGCGGTCCCAAAACGTCTCGATCTGTAACAGTTAGAGTCCATTTTCCGGTCTATCTGTTACAGATCGAGACATTCGAATCCCCCTCAAGGGAAAATCTCAATCTGTAACAGTAACTCGGCAAAATCCGTCCCAGATGTTACAGATTGAGACAAAGGGACGGCAAGGTTCGGAAGTATCTCAATCTGTAACATCTAGCCCACTTTTAACGGTCCAGTTGTTACAGACTTAGACAAACCGGCAGACAACGAAAGCGGCAACGCCCGTGATGGACGTTGCCGCTTTTCTATTGAGAAAACTACTCGGTTTTCGTTACTAACCACCACAATGGGGACAGGCACCTTCGTGGTGGTTTTGGCCTTAGCCCCCTGCTGTTAGACCGTGATGACGTTGTCCATTGCCCGGTACTTGGCGGGAACCTCGCCCGCAGTAATAATCGTTGCGTCGCGGAAGTCCGCGAACTTGACGGGCGCCACCATGCCAAATTTGCTGGCGTCCGAGATTACGAAGCGTTTGGCCGTATGGCGTATCGAGATACGCTTTACTTGCGCCTCCTCGATATCGGGTGCTGTGAAGCCCTGCTCGGCGGCAATGCCATTAGAACCCCAAAAGCCACAGTTGAAGTTGTAACGGTCTAGGGTTGCCAAAGCATCGGGGCCAACGAGCGCCTCGGTCTCGGGTTTGAGCTCGCCGCCCAGCACTACGGTGCGCATGCCGCGCAAAGCGAGGCGCTGAGCATGGAGCACGGAATCGGTCACATAGGTGACACCTTCAAAGTGTGGAAGATGCTCGATGAGCTTGAGCGTCGTCGAGCCCGAGTCGATGTATACAAAGCTCTCGGGCTCCACAAGCGCCGCCGCACGGGCGCAGATACGCTCCTTGTCGTCGTTATGGAGGTCGCTGCGCTCATTGAGCGTTAGGTCGCGCGTCACGTGCGCGCGCTCAAGACTCGTCGCTCCGCCGTGGACCTTGGCGATGCGGTGTGCGCGATCGAGCGCCTGCAGGTCGCGCCGAATGGTGGACGCCGTCACGCCCAAGGCCTCAGCAAGCTCCGGCACAGTAACCGAGCCAGCCTGCTGCACCATCGACACAATCGCATTGAGCCTATCTTCCGCTAGCATCGTTTACTCCTCCTCGGGGTACACGACTCCCCAGTCGGCGCGAAGCTTGGTCATAAGCTCCATAACATCAGAAGCATAATCCAGAAGCTCGCGCTTGGAGTCGTCGCCGGCAACGGCCTTCTCAAGATCGGCCATCTCATAGCAAAGGGCGTAAGCCTCGGTGCCCGCGTGGACCTCCTCGCGGTGGCCGTCCGCAGTCCACACGATGGTCGCGTGATCGGCACGCGGATACTCGTTGACCTCGATATAGCACTTGTCAAAGCTGATGACCAAGCGCTTGGGCTGCTTGGAGTGAAGCGTAAGGCTCACAACACCCAGCTGTTGCTCAGCATTACGGCAGACGATGCCGCCCGCAACGTCGACACCGGTCTCACAGGTGTTGCCCAGCGAAACGACCTCAGCGGGCTGGCTTGCCAAAAAGAGGCGCATAACGGAAAGCGCATAGACGCCAATGTCGAGCATAGCACCGCCAGCGAGGTTGCGGTTATAGAAGCGGTTAGTCAGATCGCCGTACTCCTTGTAGCTGCCAAAGTTGAGTTGGGCGAGGTTCATGCGGCCAAACTCACCGGCATCCATGCGGCGGCGCAGCTCCTGATACAGGGGCATGTGGAGCACCGTAGTGGCGTCCATGAGGACGACGTTATGCTCGTCGGCGATGGCGCGGGCCTCGTCGAGCTCGGCAGAGTTGAGGGTAATGGCCTTCTCGCAGAGCACGTGCTTGCCAGCTGTCAGAGCGGCGCGCAGGTAGGTGATGTGAGTGTTGTGCGGCGTGGTGATATAGACTGCGTCAATGTTCGGATCGGAGTAGAGGTCCTCGACCGTGTCATAGACCTTCTCAACGCCATACTGCTTGGCAAAAGCCTGAGCCTTGGACAGCGTGCGGTTGGCAACGCCCGCGAGTTTGCGGCCGGCAAGGGCGAGAGACTGAGCCATCTGGTTGGCGATAACACCGCACCCGATCACAGCCCAACGAAGCTCGGGGGCCGTAAAGATATCATCGGGGAACGGCTTGCCCTGGACCGAAGCGAACGCTGCCTTTGCGGCTGCCGCAGCATCAAGCGGAGCCTGTTTGGAATCTGCCATATGTGCCTCCTGCGTCGTGAAAAGTCTTTCATTTCTGACAGCTCTATATTCGCACAAATGCGCGTATCTGTGCGCGTTTTTGCGTATCTCACCGTCAAACGATCATTATTGCCCCATAAACGGCGCATATATACGCATTGATACGCAATTAAACGCAGCAAAATGCGCACAAGCACGTATGCTATCAATTTGTAAAGCACGATGCACGATCGATATCGACTCTTTCGGCGGATAAATAATCTAGGTCGAGACACCCACCTAGATTATCCGCGGTACGCCTTATGCCGCATGCACTCATTTAAGTCTGTCCCCACTCATTTAAGTCTGTCCCCAATGAGTGGGGATAGAAAAAGGCCCGGACGCGCTTGGTGTCCGGGCCTTTGGTTGCAACCTTATGTTGCAGGCAGCTTAGAACTTGTGGCCGCACTTCTTGCAGACGCGCAGCTTGTTCTTGCCGTCCTTCTCGTGACCGACGCGGGTAACCTTACCGCACTCGGGGCAAACGAGATTGACGTTGGAGGCGTCGATGGGAGCCTCCTGCGAAACGATGCCGCCCTGCTGGTTGGCAGCGTTGGGCTTGACGGCCTTCTTGACGACCGAAACGCCCTCGACAACGACCTTGTTCTCGGCGGGGAGAGCACGCAGGACAACGCCCTGCTTGCCGCGATCCTTACCAGAGAGAACCTGGACCTTATCGCCCTTCTTGATATACATATATCTCCCCTAACTACAGGGTCTCGGGAGCGAGCGAGACGATCTTCATGTACTTCTTGTCACGAAGCTCGCGAGCGACGGGCCCGAAGATACGGGTGCCGACGGGCGAACCATCGTTGTTGATGACAACGCAGGCGTTCTCATCAAAGCGAATGTAGGAGCCATCCTTGCGGCGGATCTCCTTAACGGTGCGAACGACGACGCAACGGACAACGTCCTTCTTCTTGACGTTGGCGCCAGGGGTAGCCTCCTGGACAGCACCGATGAACACATCGCCGATGCCTGCATAACGACGCTTGGAACCGCCAAGCACCTTGATGCAGCGAATCTTGCGAGCGCCGGAGTTGTCGGCGACGTTCAGCATGGTTTGCATCTGAATCATGGTAGATGTTCCTCCGAACTAAGAACCGAAGAGAGGTGCGCAGCCTTTATGCGGCCCGTGGTATGCAAGCCAGGCATACGCACATCTTCGGAAATGTACAAGTCGTAAGAGCGACTGCTTATTTAGCGCGCTCGACGACCTCGATGAGGCGCCAACGCTTCATCTTGGACATAGGACGGGTCTCCATAACGCGGACGGTGTCGCCCACGCCAGCCGTGCACTCCTCGTCGTGAGCGTGCAGCTTCTTGGAGCTGGTCATCATCTTGCCGTACTTGGGGTGACGCTTACGCTCGGTGATGGTGACAACAATGGTCTTGGCACCGGAGACGGAGGTAACGACACCCGTACGGACCTTACGCGAGTTACGCGAATCAGTCATGTTCTCTCCTTAGGTCCTACTCGGCGACAGCGGACTTCTCCGCTGCGATCTCGCGGGCGCGCTGCTCCGTGAGGACGCGAGCGATGTCCTTCTTCACGGTGTTGACGCGAGCGGTGTTGTCCAGCTGGCTGGTAGCCATCTGGAAACGAAGGTTAAAGAGCTCGGCGCGCATTTCCTTCAGCTTCTCAACGAGCTGAGCGTCCGAGAGCTCACGAATCTCTGCGGGCTTCATTAGTTCTCCTCCTTGGCGGCGGCGGCGTCCTCAGCAGCCCACTTGGCCTCGAGAGCGGCCTCCTCAGCCATCTCCTTCTCGATGCGCTGCTCAGCGTTCTTGGCAGCAACAATCTTGGTCTTGATGGGAAGCTTGTGCTGTGCAAGACGCAGAGCCTCGCGAGCGACCTCCTCGGGCACGCCCTTGACCTCAAACATGATGCGGCCAGGTTTGACGACGGCCACCCACTCCTCGGGGTTACCCTTACCAGAACCCATGCGAGTCTCGGCAGGCTTCTTGGTGATGGGCTTATCGGGGAAGATCGTGATGTACACACGACCGCCACGCTTCATGTAGCGGGTCATGGCAATACGAGCGGCCTCGATCTGACGGTTGGTGATCCAATGGGCCTCGAGAGCCTGGATACCAAACTCGCCGAAATGCAGCTCGGTATTACCCTTGGCCTGGCCCTTCATGGAGCCACGCTGCACCTTGCGGTGAAGAATACGCTTAGGGGCAAGCACTACTGACCCCTCCTCTCGGAGTTACGACGACGAGGACGGGAAGAGCCCTCGAGTGCAGGGTTGGGAACAGGCTGGCCCGGGAGCTTCTCACCCAGGTAAATCCAGACCTTCACGCCGCAAGCGCCCATGGTGGTGCTGGCGACAGCCGTGCCGTAGTCGATCTTGGCGCGGAGGGTGTGCAGAGGCACGCGACCCTCACGGTACCACTCACGACGGCCCATCTCGGCACCGCCGAGACGACCGGAGCACTGGATACGGATGCCCTTGGCGCCGGCCTTGCGGGCGGACTGGACAGCCTTGCGCATAGCGCGACGGAAGGCAACGCGACCCTCGAGCTGCTCAGCGATAGACTGAGCAACGAGGTTGGCGTCGAGCTCGGGGCGCTTGATCTCGACAACGTCGACGGAGAGCTGGCCCTTGGAGACGCCAGCGACCTTCTCGAGCTCGGTGCGGAGGGTATCGATCTCGGCGCCCTTCTTACCGATGACAACGCCGGGGCGAGCGGTGAGGATGATGACCTTCACCTTGTCGCCAGCGCGCTCGATCTCGACGCGGGAGACAGCTGCGCGGGAAAGACGCTTCTCGAGGTACTTGCGGATCTCGAGATCGTTACCGAGGGTCTTAGCGTAATCCTTCTCTGCGAACCAGCGGGAGCGCCAGTTCTCGGTGATGCCAAGACGGAAGCCGGTGGGGTAGACTTTCTGACCCATACAGCTTTACGCCTCCTTTCGAGGAGCAACGACGACGGTGATGTGGGAAGTACGCTTCAGAATGCGAGAAGCGGAACCCTTGGCGCGGGGACGGATGCGCTTAAGCGTCGGACCCTCGTCAACATAGGCAGCGGCGACAACCAGGTTGTCGGCACGCAGACCGTTGTTGTTCTCGGCGTTCGCAACGGCGGAACGGAGAACCTTCTCGACATCCACGGCGACGGCGCGGTCGCAGAAGTGGAGGATGTCGAAGGCCTGAGCGACAGGCTTGCGGCGGATCAGATCGACCACCAGGCGGGCCTTGCTGGGGGAAACACGCACGTACTTAGCGACGGCGCGAACCTCGGTGGCCTCAGTTTCAATAGACTTAGTTGCCATTTACGGTTAACCCCCTATTTGGCCTTGTGGCCACGGAACGTACGAGTCGGCGCGAACTCGCCGAGCTTGTGACCAACCATGGACTCGGTAACATACACGGGCACATGCTTGCGGCCGTCGTGGACGGCGATGGTGTGACCAACCATCTCGGGGAAGATGGTGGACGCGCGGGACCAGGTCTTCACGACGTCCTTCTTGCCAGCCTCGTTCATCGCGGTGATACGCGAGAGAAGGCGAGTCTCCACGAACGGGCCCTTTTTGAGACTTCTGCTCATAAGTGCTTTCTCCTAAAACTCGGTATCCGAAATTACTTCTTACGGCGACGAATGATGTGCTGGTTCGAGACCTTCTTCTTCTTGCGCGTACGAAGGCCCTTCGTCGGCTTACCCCAGGGGGTAACAGAGGGACGACCAGAGGTGTGGTTCTTGCCCTCGCCACCGCCGTGCGGGTGGTCGACAGGGTTCATGACGGTACCGCGGACGGTCGGGCGCACGTTCAAGTGACGCTTACGGCCGGCCTTGCCGATGACGATGTTGGCGTGATCGGCGTTGCCGACCTCACCGACGGTGGCGCGGCAGGTAACGAGGATGCGGCGCATCTCGGAGGAAGGCATACGGACGATAGCGTACTTGCCCTCCTTACCCATCAGCTGGCAGGAGTTACCGGCGGAACGGGCGATAGCAGCGCCCTTGCCCGGCTGGAACTCGACGGCGTGGATGAGCGTACCGACGGGGATGTCGGCGAGGGGCAGAGCGTTGCCCGGCTTGATGTCGGCGTCAGAACCGGACATGATGGTCTGACCGACCTCGAGGCCCTTGGGAGCCAGGATGTAACGCTTCTCACCGTCAGCGTAGTGCAGCAGAGCGATGCGAGCGGAACGGTTCGGATCGTACTCGATCGTGGCAACCTTGGCGGGCACGCCGTCCTTGTTGCGCTTGAAGTCGATCACGCGGTAACGACGCTTCACGCCGCCGCCCTGGTGGCGGGTGGTGATGCGGCCGTTGTTGTTACGACCGGCCTTCTTGGGCAGGGGCTCGAGAAGAGACTTCTCGGGCTTGGTGCAGGTGATCTCGGAGAAATCGGAGATCGTCTGCCAACGCCTACCAGCGGAGGTCGGCTTAAGGTGCTTTACAGCCATTACAATCCCTTTCAATAGGAATCCGTTAGCCATCGCAGACAGGGATTCGAGGTTCTGCCTCGGGTGCGATGACACCGGACGTATACACGGTTCCGGGCGTGTCCATTTTATACGCCCGAAACCTTGAGCTCTCGCCTCCCCTATTTGGGAGGCATGAGCTCACTCAACAGCAGCGAGTCTTAGGCCTGGTTGCCAAAGACCTCGATGGTGTCGCCCTCGGCCAGCGTGACGATGGCCTTCTTCCAAGAACGGGTCTTGCCGGCGACATAGCGCACGCGCTTGGTCTTGGGCTTGACCGTCAGGGTGTTCACGCGAACGACCTTGACGCCGAAGATCTCCTCGACAGCGTCCTTGATCTGATACTTGTTAGCATCTTTGGTGACCTCGAACGTGTACTTGTTCTGCTCCATGCCGGAGAAGGAACGCTCGGACACGATCGGACGGATGATGATCTCGTGGGCGGTCATTTATGCAAGCACCTCCCCGAAGTGAGCGGCGATGTCGGCGGGCATCAGCACAGCGTTGTTGTTGACGAGATCGTAGGTGTTGGCCTCGTCGGCAGTGATGATGAACGTCTTGGGAATGTTGCGGAACGACAGGTAGGCGTTGACGTCCTCATCGCGAACGATGATGGTCAGGCGCTTGCCCTCAAGGCCGAGAGCCTTGAGCATGGCAACGGCAGCCTTGGTGGAAGGCTTCTCGAAGCCGTAGTCGTCGACGAGCACGAGCTCGCCATCGGCCAGCTTGGCGGACAGCGCGGAGCGCATAGCCAGCTTGACCTCCTTGTTGTTCATACGCTTAGCGTAGGAACGGGGCTTGGGGGCGAAGACAACGCCACCGTGACGCCACTGGGCAGCACGGATGGAACCCTGGCGGGCACGGCCGGTGCCCTTCTGACGCCAAGGCTTCTTGCCGCCACCGGAAACCTCAGAGCGGCCCTTAGCGGACTGGGTGCCCTGACGCCAAGAGGCCATCTGGCACTTGACGATGTGGTGCATAACGTGGATGTTCGGCTCGATGCCGTACACCTCAGCGGCGAGCTCGGCCTCGGCGACCTTCTTGCCCTCGCTGTTCTTTACTTCAAACTTTGCCATTTAAGTGTTCTCCTTGGTATGACGCTGGGCTAAATGGGCTGGGCCCTTAGGCCATACGGATGGCGACGAGACCATTCTTGGCACCCGGGACAGCGCCCTTGACCAAGATGAGGTTCTGCTCGGCATCGATGCGGACAACGGAAAGGTTCTTGACGGTAACGCGCTCGTTACCCATGTGACCGGCCATCTTGACGCCCTTGAGGACGCGCGCAGGATAGGCGCACTGACCGATAGAACCGGGGTGACGCTGGAAGTGAGAACCATGCGTCATAGGACCGCGGCGCTGACCCCAGCGCTTGATGCGACCCTGGAAGCCCTTACCCTTGGAGGTACCGATGACGTCGACCTTCTCGACATCAGCGAAATCAGCGACGGTGACGACCTCGCCGACCTTGTGCTCCTCGCCGTTCTCGACGCGGACCTCACGAAGGAAGCGGACAGGCTCGACGCCGGCCTTGGCGAAGTGACCAGCCATGGGCTTGTTCACGTTCTTGGCCTTGATGTCGCCGAAACCGATCTGGACGGCGTCATAGCCGTCGGTTGCCTGAGTTTTAACCTGCGAGACAGCGCAGGGGCCAGCCTGGATGACCGTGACGGGAACGACGTTGTCGTCCTCGTCCCAAACCTGGGTCATGCCAATCTTGCGGCCGAGAATCATGCTGATCAAGATATGATCCCAACTCTCGCGTGGTCTTGGGACAATGCGTACACCACCGAGCGTGCGCCCCTAGAGGACCACTACTTACACGACGTGCTCCCCAACCTTGTATTGCGTCCGGACTACCTGACAACCCTATTAAGCAGGCATTTTGTCCAGCCAGAATACTCCCCTGGTTACACACAGCTGTTTAGTATACACGGCTGCGGGCGTATCCATCGAGATTCATATTTCACTCACATTGTTTACGCAGGTAAAGTGCGTGGCACGTTCCCAGTGTGCGGCGGAGGGGGCGGGCCTGAGACATATTAAGGTTGCTGCTCTACAGTCCTGCTCACGACGGAGAGCACATTAAGTGCTCTCCTGTTCGTGCGGAACTCGCGACAACCTTAATATGTCTCAGGCCCGCCCCCTCCGCCGCACACTGGGAACGCCACGTTAATGTCTGCTTAACTCTGCTCGCTCAGGCTAATGACTTTGTTGAGGGTCCACTATTTGCTGGAGGGTGAACTTGCATTGCATTGGCTCGCCTTCTGCTTGTGGCTTTGCTTCGTCAAAATCGAAGATCATGATGGCGCAGTTGGGGAGTTTTGCTGGAAGCTTGAAGCCCTCTGGGGCTGCGGCCCTAATGAATTGGCGGCTGGCGCTGCCGTGGCTTACTGCTAGGAGGGTTTCGGTGTCCTTAGCGCTCATAAGATTGGAGAGGGTGGCCACCATGCGCGCTTGTAGAGCCCGGCTTCCTTCTCCTCCGTAAGGGACCAAGTCCTCGCCTGGATCCCAGACGTCGGTGGGTAGAGCGTCGTGCGGGCCTTCTTCGAAGGTGCCGTAGCAGCGCTCGATGATGCCTTCGCAGGGCTCGACTGCTGCATCCGGACCCAGGAGTTCGCATGCGACGAGCTGAGCTGTGTCCATGGCTCGACCTAAGGGCGAAGAAACCACTTTGTCGGGGACGACGCTGTGGGCCTTGAGCCATGCGGCCGCCATTCCCGCTTGTTTGCGGCCCAGGTCGGTCAACGGTGAATCGCAGCGACCCTGGACGAGCTTTTTAACGTTGAATTCCGTCTGACCGTGACGGAGTAGATACAGCTTCTTCATGCTCTCCCCTTCTGCATCAATAGCTTGCGTGGCTCAATCCTATTCGTGGGTATGCCCTACGTAGTCTTCGTCGATCGTAATCTTGGCAATCGACTTGGGGTATTCCGATTCGACCCTCTGGGCCAGCGCGTGTTTGAGCTCATCGGCACTCATCTGCAGATCCGAGGGACGCACGCAGTCAAAGATCACGTTGGTGTGCGTGGGACCCGGCACGCAGCGCAGATCGTGAATCGAAAGGCGGCTATCAATCTCGTGGGCCATAGCGTTGATGCGCAGGCGCATGCTCGCCACATTTGAATCGTCGGTCACGATGGGATCGTAATGGAGCGTGACGATCATGCCGTCCTCGTCCCTAAACGACTGCTCGATGTTATCGAGCGTGTCGTGACTTTCCAGCGGGCTGGCCTCGGCCGCCATCTCGGCGTGAGCGCTTGCGAACTTCCTGCCCGGGCCATAGTCGTGGACCATCAAATCGTGAACGCCCAAAACGCCGGGATAACTCATGATCTTGTCTCGAATGTGCTTGACCAGCTTAGGATCGGGCGCCTGGCCCAAAAGCGGGCTCACCGTATCCTGGATGAGCTCAAAGCCGCTCCAGCCAATATAGGCGCCAACGGCAAGTCCAACCCAGGCATCAAGATTGATATGCGTCACCTGGGAAACAATCGCGCACGCCAGCACGGCACCCGTGGCCAGGACATCGTTCTTTGAGTCTTGAGCCGTCGCATGCAGCGTATCGGACTCAATACGGTCACCGAGCTTTTGGTTGAGGGCCGCCATCCACAGCTTTACAACCATCGAAAGCGCCAGGACTGCCACCAGGGCAAGCGAGAACTCGACAGGTTCGGGGTGGATGATACGCTCAAACGAAGACTTAACCAGTTCGAGTCCGATCAGCAGCACGAGCGCCGCCACGACCAGACCCGAGAGATACTCGTAGCGGCCATGGCCGTAAGGATGTTCGGGGTCTGCCGGCTTGCTCGCCAGTTTAAAGCCCAGCACGCTCACGATGTTTGAGCTTGCGTCGGATAAGTTGTTCATAGCATCCGCCACAATCGAAACCGATCCCGACAGCACGCCAATTGCACCCTTCGCAGCGCAAAGTGCCACATTGGCGAGAATGCACACCACGCCCGTCAACGTGCCCACGCGCGCACGGTCGCCCTGCGCACGACGAACGATCCACTCGACCATCTATATCTGCCCCCAACAGTTTTACTCATACACCCGTTTGTCGAATAGCTCAGTAGTGTAGACCCTTTATCCCATCGGCACAAAAAAGGCCGCAACCCTTAGGGCTGCGGCCTTGCAAATCGCACTATCGAGCAAAAAGCTTAGAGCTTGATGTCGATGTCGACGCCAGCGGGGAGGTCGAGACGCATAAGCGAATCAACGGTGCCCGAGGTGGGGTCGAGGATGTCGATGAGACGCTTGTGGGTGCGCATCTCGAACTGCTCACGGGAGTCCTTGTTCACGTGCGGCGAGCGGATAACCGTGTACAGGTTGCGCTCGGTGGGCAGGGGGACAGGACCGGAAACGCGAGCGCCGGTCTTCTGAGCGGTCTCAACGATGAGCTTCGCGGACTGATCGACGACCTCGTGATCATAGCCCTTGAGGCGAATGCGGATCTTCTGGGTAGCCAACTTAAACCTCCAAAGAGTGCGAGAAGTGTTCTCGCAGGATTACGTAACAGGGAGCTCGAACTTAGGCGTTCTTGCTCATGACCTCGTCCACGATGGACTTGGGCGCGGGCTCATAAGAGTCGAACTGCATCGTGTAGGATGCACGGCCCTGGGTCTGGGAGCGAAGGTCGGTAGCGTAACCGAACATCTCGCCCAGCGGCACCTTGGCACGGATGAGCTTGCTGTTCTTGCGATCCTCCATGCCCTCGATCTTGCCGCGGCGACCGGAGAGGTTGCCCATAACGTCGCCCATGTACTGCTCGGGGGTCTCGACCTCGACAGCCATGATCGGCTCGAGCAGCTGCGGATCGGACTTCCTGAGGGCGTCCTTGATAGCCATGGAACCGGCGATCTTGAAGGCGGCCTCGGAGGAGTCGACCTCGTGGTAAGAACCGTCGAACAGGGTGACCTTAACGTCGAGGACCGGGAAGCCGGCGATAACACCGGTGTTCAGGGCCTCCTGAATGCCCTTGTCGATGGACGGGATGTACTCCTTGGGCACGACGCCGCCGACGATAGCGTTGACGAACTCGTAGCCGAAGCCCTCCTCCATCTTCTCGAGCTTGATGACGGCGTGGCCGTACTGACCGCGACCGCCGGACTGACGGACGAACTTGCCCTCAGCCTTCTCGACGTCGTGACCAGCGGTCTCGCGGTAGGCAACCTGGGGCTTACCAACGTTAGCGTCAACCTTGAACTCGCGGAGCAGACGGTCGACGATGATCTCGAGGTGCAGCTCGCCCATGCCGGCGATGATGGTCTGGCCGGTCTCGTGGTTGGTGGACACCTGGAAGGTCGGGTCCTCCTCGGCGAGCTTGGTCAGAGCCAGGGACATCTTGTCCTGCTCGGCCTTGGTCTTGGGCTCGATGGCAACGTCGATAACGGGCTTAGCGAACTCGATCTTCTCGAGGACGATCTCCTTGCCCTCGGCGCACAGGGTGTCACCGGTGGTGGAGTTCTTGAAGCCGACGCAAGCGACGATGTCGCCGGCGGCAGCGTCGTCACGGTCGATACGCTCGGCAGCGTTCATCTCGAGGATGCGGCCGAGACGCTCGCGCTGACCGTTGGAAGCGTTGACCACGTAGGAGCCGGACTCGGCGCGGCCGGAGTAAACGCGGACGTAGGTGAGCTTACCGACGAACGGGTCGGTCATGATCTTGAAGACCAGGCCGGAGAAGGGCTCGTCGAAGGAAGGATGACGCTGGATCTCCTCGCCGGTGTCCGGATCGGTACCGGTGACGGCCTCAACGTCGAGCGGGCTGGGCAGGTAGTCGACGACAGCGTCGAGCAGCTCCTGGACGCCCTTGTTCTTGTAGGCGGAGCCCACGAAGACGAGGTTGAGCTCGTTGGCCAGAACGCCCTTACGCAGAGCAGCCTTGAGCTCCTCGACGGTGAAGTCCTCCTCCATGAGGATCTTCTCCATGAGCTCGTCGTCAAAGCTGGCAGCAGCGTCGAGGAGCTCCTCGCGCTTGGTGGCAGCGATGTCGGCGAACTCAGCCGGGATCTCGTCCATCGGCTCGGGGTAGGTCATGCCCTTCTCGTCGGCCTTGAAGTCCCATGCAGTCATGGTGACCAGGTCGATGACGCCCCAGAAGTTGTCCTCGGCGCCCATCGGGACCTGAGCGGCCACGGCGTTAGCGTCGAGACGATCCTTCATGGTCTCGATAGCGTTGAAGAAGTCAGCGCCCACGCGGTCATACTTGTTGATGAAAGCGATGCGGGGAACGTTGAAGGTAGAAGCCTGACGCCAAACGGTCTCAGACTGGGGCTGAACGCCGGCAACGGCGTCGAAGACGGCGACAGCGCCATCGAGGACGCGCAGGCAGCGCTCGACCTCGGCGGTGAAGTCAACGTGGCCCGGGGTGTCGATGATCTGGATGCGGTAGTCCTTGCCGTCCTTGTTCCAGAAGCAGGTGGTAGCAGCGGAGGTAATGGTTACGCCGCGCTCCTGCTCCTGAACCATCCAGTCCATGGTGGCAGCGCCCTCATGGACCTCACCGATCTTGTGGGTCTTACCGGTGTAGTAAAGAATACGCTCGGTCGTGGTGGTCTTACCGGCATCGATGTGGGCCATGATGCCGATGTTACGGGTATCGGAAAGCTTGTACTTAGGCTTAGCCATGTTAGTTCCTTACCTTAACTTACCAACGATAGTGAGAGAACGCGCGGTTGGCCTCGGCCATCTTGAAGACGTCCTCACGCTTCTTGACGGAAGCGCCCAGGCCGTTGGAGGCGTCGAGGATCTCGTTGGCGAGACGCTCGGCCATGGTCTTCTCCTTGCGAGCGCGGGAGAAGTTGACAATCCAGCGGATGCCCAGAGCGGTGGAACGACGGGAGTTGACCTCCATCGGGACCTGATAGGTAGCGCCACCGACACGCTTGGGCTTAACCTCGAGCGTGGGCTTGACGTTGTCCATAGCCTTCTTGAAGGTAGCGAGAGCGTCGCCACCCTCGGACTTCTCGGCAACAATCTCGAAAGCGGTGTAAACGATGCGCTCAGCGGTGGCCTTCTTGCCGTCAAGAAGGACCTTGTTGATGAGCTGAGTCACCAGACGGTTGTTGTAAACGGCGTCAGGCTGAACCTCACGACGATTAGCTGCTGCACGACGCGGCATGTGAAATCTCCTTAAGTGTCTACCGTGCGGCGCTTAGGCGGCACACGGCGAAAGTATCAAAACGTTATCTGGCTTATTTGGCCTTGGGGCGCTTAGCACCGTACTTGGAACGGGCCTGCATACGGTTCTGGACCGGAGCAGCGTCGTAGGCGCCACGGATGACGTGATAACGGACACCAGGGAGGTCACGGACACGACCGCCGCGGACGAGCACGATGGAGTGCTCCTGCAGGTTGTGGCCCTCACCCGGGATGTAAGCAGTAACTTCGATGCCGTTGACGAGGCGAACACGGGCAACCTTACGAAGAGCCGAGTTCGGCTTCTTGGGGCTCGTGGTGAAGACGCGGGTGCACACGCCGCGCTTCTGGGAGTTGTGCTGCAGAGCAGCGTTCTTGGACTTCTTGGGCACGGAACGACGGCCCTGGCGAACCAGCTGGTTAATAGTAGGCAAAGCGTACTCCTTCTCGAATGATTCCAGCTTTCTGTAAAGTGCAACGGCTTGAATCGAGGGGTCAGCATCCCCCTACGAAACACGCAGTTCGATAGGATACGTGCCGTTAGCTGTGCCGTCAACAGACCACGCCGCCGGGCGTATCCTTAAATAGCCACATTTCCGCAAAGCCTACACAAAAGGAATCCCCTCCTGTGCGCGGGGGTGGATTCCCGGGCCGGGCGGCACAGGGGTTAAGTTTGCTGCTCTACAGTCCTGGCTCGCACGGAGGCCACATTAAGTGGCCTCCGGCTCGTGCGGAACTCGCGACAAACTTAACCCCTGTGCCGCCCGGCCCGGGAATCCGACGTGCTCGTTGGGGCAACGTTCCTCATCAAAAAAGGCCCGCTCCCCTGTTGGGAAGCGAGCCTTTATAAGAACGGTTAACGTACTAGGAAATTACTCCTCGTCGTTGTCCTTGGCCTCTTCGGCGTCGTCAGTGTCCACGAGCTGGTTGAGCAGCTCGTCGAGGGAAGCCATGTCCTCGTTGATCGCGCCGTTGGCGGGAGCCTTCTTGTCGTCGATCGGGGCGCCCAGGAGCTCCTCGTCGGCGTCGGCGTGATGCGTCGGAGCGGAGGTACCCAGCAGGATATCGTCCGGACCGTCGGGGCTAAAGACCATCTGCAGCAGCTGCGAGAGGTCTTCCTCGTCGGCAACGTCGTCGTTGTTCTCGAGGATGTAGAGCAGGTCGTGGGCCTCCAGGCCGTCACGGAGCTCCTCGATCGCCTTGGCACCGATACCATCGATGCGCAGCAGATCCTCCTCGGACTTGCCGACCAGGTCGCCGACCGTCTCGATGCCGACCTCGCTGAACTTGTTGGTCCAGCGCTGCGACACGCCCAGGTCGTCGAACAGGTACAGGCGAGCCTTCTCGGCGGAGATGGTGTGGCCGTTGCGGGTGAACGAACCGTCAGCACCACCGAACTCGTCGTACCCGGCCCAGTCGAGCTGCTGCGGGAGCTGCTCGTCCAGGTCCTTGAGCTCCACAGGAGCCCACTCGGGCAGCGACTTGGCGTTGGGCGAAGCCGGGCCGTCGATGTCCACGTAGCCGTCGGCCGTACGATACGTCAGCTTGGCGTTGGCGTACGGCTTGAGGCCGGTACCGGCCGGGATCTTCTTACCGACGATGACGTTGGACTTAAGGTCGAGCAGGTGGTCGACCTTGCCCTCGATGGCAGCCTCGGTAAGGACGCCGGCGGTACGGATGAACGAAGCGCTCGACAGCCAGGAGTCGATGTTGGACGCGACCTTGAGCGTACCCAGGATGACGGGCTCGGCCACAGGAGCCTGACCGCCCAGACGGGCAACGCGCTCGACCTCGTCAGCAAACTCGTAGCGGTCGACGTACTGACCAAGCAGGTACTTGGAGTCACCGGGGTTGGTGATCTGAACGCGACGCAGCATCTGACGTGCGAGCACCTCGATGTGCTTGTCGTTCAGGTCGACGCCCTGGCTGGTGTAGACGTCCTTGACGCTCTCGACGAAGGTGTGCATCGTCGACTCGATGTCGGTCAGCTTGCGCAGGTTGCGGAAGTTGACGAAGCCCTTGGTGATCTGGTCGCCGGCGCGAACCTCGCAGCCGTCCTCGATCTCGGGCATAAAGCGCACCGAAGCGGGGACGCGACGCTCGTCGAGAACACGGGTGTGGTCCTCGGAGTCGGTGAGCGTCAGCACGTACTCGGACTTCTCGGGCTTAATCGAGAGGTGACCGGAGTACGGAGCCAGCTCGGCCTCGCGACCCAGGATCTTCTCGTTGACGTTGCCGACGATATCGAACATACGGCTGACCGTAGGCAGGCCCTGCGTAATATCGTCGACGCCAGCGACGCCGCCGGAGTGAATGGTACGCATCGTAAGCTGCGTACCGGGCTCACCGATGGACTGGGCGGCAATAATGCCGACCGCGGTACCGATGGCGACCGGACGACGGGTGGAAAGATCCCAGCCGTAGCACTTCTGGCACACGCCGTACTTGGAGCGGCAGGTGAGCAGCGCGCGAAGCTTGACCTTCTTGAGGCCCGCATCGACCATCTTCTGGATGTCGGCGACCTTCTCGATGTAGCCGTCCTGCTCAAAGAGCACGGTGCCATCGGGAGCCACGACGTCCTCAATGAAGCAACGGCCGACGAGGTCGGTGTTGAGGTCGGTGGTGCCGGGGATGATGAGGTTGTAGGTGACGCCCTCGTGCGTACCGCAGTCCTCCTCGCGGACGATGACGTCCTGGGCCACGTCGACCAGACGACGGGTCAGGTAACCAGAGTCCGAGGTGTGGGATGCGGTATCGACCAGGCCCTTACGGGCGCCGTAGGTCGAAATGAAGTACTCGAGCGGCAGCAGGCCCTCGCGGAAGTTCGCCTTAATGGGAAGGTCGATCGTCTCGCCGGACATGTCTGCCATCAGGCCACGCATGCCGCCGAGCTGACGCAGCTGGGTCTTAGAACCACGGGCGCCGGAGTCGGCCATCATATAGAGCGGGTTCTCCTCGTCGAACAAGTCGAGCATGAGCGCTGCAACCTTGTCGGTACAAGCGGTCCACTCGTTAACGACTTCGATGTGGCGCTCCGTCTCGTTGATGAAGCCCTCCTCGAAGTACTCGTTGATCTGGTCGACGTTGGCCTGGGCGCGATCGAGCAGCTCCTGCTTCTCGGCAGGGATGAGAGCGTCCCACACCGAGATGGTGAGGCCGGCGCGGGTAGCGTAGTGGAAGCCGGAGTACTTGATGGCGTCGAGGATCGGGCCGACCTTGGCCTCGGGGTAACGATCGCAGCAGTCGGCAACCAGCTTGGCCACATCGCCCTTGACCATCTTGTAGTTCATGAACTCATAGTCTTCGGGCAGGCACTGGCGGTTGAAGATGATGCGGCCGATAGAGGTCTCGAAGCGCGCGGTCTTGTTGCCGGTAACGTCGTAGTCGACGAACTCGTTCTTGCCGTTCTTGACGCGGAAGATACGGGTGCCGTCCTCGTTGATGACGTTGGCATCGGCAGCGGACACGCGAACCTGGATCTTGGCCTGCATGTCGACCTCGGAACGGCAGTCATAGGCGTGCAGCGCGTCGTCGAAGCTGGCGAACACGTGGTTCTCGCCCGGCAGACCCTCGCGGACCTGGGTGAGGTAGTACACACCAATGATCATGTCCTGCGAAGGGATGTTAACCGGCTTGCCGGATGCCGGCGAGCGCAGGTTGTTCGCAGAGAGCATGAGCACGCGAGCCTCGGCCTGAGCCTGGCTGGACAGCGGCACGTGGACAGACATCTGGTCGCCGTCGAAGTCGGCGTTGAAGGGCGAGCAGACCAGCGGGTGCAGGTGGATAGCCTTGCCCTCGACCAGCACCGGCTCAAAGGCCTGGATGGACAGACGGTGCAGGGTCGGTGCACGGTTGAGCAGCACGACGCGACCGTCGATGACCTCTTCGAGGATATCCCACACAAAGGTGGCACCGCGGTCGATAGCGCGCTTGGCGCCCTTGATGTTCTCGACCTTGCCGAGCTCGACCAGGCGCTTCATGACGAAGGGCTTGAAGAGCTCCAGCGCCATGGTCTTGGGCAGACCGCACTGGTGCAGCAGCAGCTTGGGGTCGGTAACGATTACCGAACGGCCGGAGTAGTCGACACGCTTGCCCAGCAGGTTCTGACGGAAACGACCCTGCTTGCCCTTGAGGGCCTCGGCGAGCGACTTGAGCGGGCGACCGCCACGGCCAGAGACCGGGCGACCACGACGGCCGTTGTCGAACAGGGCATCCACGGACTCCTGGAGCATGCGCTTCTCGTTGTTCACGATGATCGCAGGGGCGTCCAGGTCGAGCAGGCGCTTGAGTCGGTTGTTACGGTTGATCACGCGACGATACAGGTCGTTGAGGTCGGACGCGGCGAAGCGGCCGCCGTCGAGCTGGACCATCGGGCGCAGATCGGGCGGAATGACCGGAATGACATCCAGGATCATGTTCGCGGGGCTGTTGCCGCCCTTCAGGAAGGCGTCAACGACCTCGAGGCGCTTAACGGCCTTCTCGCGCTTCTGCTTCTGGGAATCCTCGTCGGCGATGATGGCCTTGAGCTTCTCGGCCTCGGAGGGGAGGTCGATGGCAGCGAGCAGGTCGCGGACGGCCTCGGCACCCATACCACCCTTGAAGTACATGGAGTAGTAACGGGTCATCTCGCGGAACAGCGGCTCATCGGAGATGAGGTCGCGCTCGGTAAGCTTCATGAAGGCGTTGAAGGCGTCCGTGCGGAGCTGCTTCTCGTCCTTGCACTCTTCCTCGATGTCGACGATGCCAGAGGCGATCTCCTCGGGGGTCAGCGGCTCCTCGTCGGAGAACTCGTCAAAGTTCTCGGGGTTGCCCTGCTCCTTGAGGGACTCGATCTGGCGGGCGCACTCGGCATCGATCTCTTCCAGATCGGCGGCGAGCTCCTCGCGCAGGTCGTCAGCGTCGGCCTCGCGAGCCTCGTAGTCGACCTCGGTGATGATGTAGCTGGCAAAGTACAGAACCTTCTCGAGGTCCTTGGACTTGATGTCGAGCATACGGCTCATCGGGAAGCTCGTGGGGCTCTTGAAGTACCAGATGTGGGACACGGGAGCGGCGAGCTCGATGTGGCCCATGCGGTCGCGACGCACCTTGGCCGAGGTGACCTCGACGCCGCAGCGCTCGCAGACGATGCCCTTAAAGCGGATGCCCTTGTACTTGCCGCAGGAGCACTCCCAGTCCTTGGCGGGACCGAAGATCTTCTCGCAGAACAGGCCGTCCTTCTCGGGCTTGAGGGTACGGTAATTGATGGTCTCCGGCTTCTTGACCTCACCGTGCGACCAGGAACGGATCTGGTCGGCGGAGGCAAGGGAGATCTTTACCGAGTCAAAATCAGTAGCTTCGAAATCTGCCACAGTCAACTACTCCTTATCAGTGGTCGTGGCGGCGACAGCCTCGGGTGCCTCGGCGGTCTCGGCATCCTGGGCCTCAACGTCGGTGTCAACGCCGGCGAGCGCAGCCAGGTCGTCGAGAGCAGAGGTCTCCTCGGCGGTCACAGGGGCGGAGGCGTCCTCGTCGGCATCGTGCATGGGCTCGATGTCCAGTGCGAGGGAACGGATCTCCTTGACGAGAACCTTGAAGGACTCGGGGATACCCGGAACCGGGACGTTCTCGCCCTTGACGATGGACTCGTAGGTCTTGACGCGGCCCACGGTATCGTCGGACTTGACGGTCAGGATCTCCTGCAGGACGTTGGCAGCACCGTATGCGTACAGTGCCCAAACTTCCATCTCGCCGAAGCGCTGGCCGCCGAACTGAGCCTTGCCGCCCAGCGGTTGCTGGGTAACCAGGCTGTAAGGGCCGGTCGAACGGGCGTGGATCTTGTCGTCGACCATGTGGCCGAGCTTGAGGATGTAGGACGTACCCACGGTAATGGGCTCGCGGAACTCCTCGCCGGTGCGGCCGTCGAACAGGCGGGTCTTGCCGCGCTCGTCAAGCTGGGTGACAAACTCGGGGCGCATGTGATCGCCAAAGGCAGCGGTGGCCTTGTTGAGCATGTTCTTGTTGGCGCGACAGATGACCTCGGCGATCTCGTCCTCCTTGGCGCCGTCGAAGACGGGCGTCGAGACGAAGAACGGACCGGGGACATACTTGTCGGAGTCGGCATCCTCGGTATCCCAACCGCAGGCAGCAGCCCAGCCAAGGTGGCACTCGAGCAGCTGACCGACGTTCATACGCGAAGGAACGCCCAGCGGGTTGAGGATAACGTCGATCGGGGTACCGTCAGCCATGTAGGGCATGTCCTCGACCGGCAGAACGTTACAGATAACGCCCTTGTTGCCGTGGCGACCGGCGATCTTATCGCCCTGCTGGATCTTACGACGCTGGGCGACGTAGACGCGCACCTGCTCGTTGACGCCGGGGGCCAGGTCGTCGCCGTTCTCGCGGCTAAAGCGGACGACGTCGATGACGCGGCCATAAGCGCCGTGAGGCATCTTAAGGGAGGTGTCGCGAACATCGTGAGCCTTGGCACCGAAGATGGCGCGCAGCAGGCGCTCCTCGGCGGTCAGAGCGCTCTCGCCCTTAGGCGTGACCTTGCCGACCAGGATGTCGCCAGGGCCGACCTCGGCGCCGATGCGGATGATGCCGTCCTCGTCGAGGTTGGCAAGCATGTCCTCGGAGAGGTTCGGGATCTCGCGAGTGATCTCCTCGGGGCCGAGCTTGGTGTCGCGGGCGTCGATCTCGTGACGGGTGATATTGATGGTCGTCAGCAGGTCCTCGGCCACCAGGCGCTCGGACACGACGATACCGTCCTCGTAGTTGAAGCCTTCCCACGGCATGTATGCCACGGTGAGGTTCTGGCCCAGTGCGAGCTCGCCATGATCGGTCGAAGGACCGTCGGCCAGAGGCTCGCCCTGCTCAACGGTGTCACCGACGCGCACGAGCGGACGGTGGTTGATGCAGGTGGACTGGTTGGAGCGCTGGTACTTGGCCAGGTGATACTCGTCCATGCCGCCGGCGTGCTTGACGATAATCTTGGAGGCGTCGGCATAGATGACTTCGCCGGCGTTCTTGGCCAGGGTAACCTCGCCAGAGTCCAGGGCGGCGCGACGCTCCATGCCAGTACCGACATAGGGAGCGGCGGGGTGAACCAGCGGCACGGCCTGACGCTGCATGTTGGCGCCCATGAGCGTACGCTTGGCGTCGTCGTGCTCGAGGAACGGAATCAGCGTGGCTGCGACGGAGAGCATCTGACGCGGCGAGACGTCCATGTAGTCGACGTCCTCGACAGGCACGTCGGCGGGAGCGCCGAAGGAGCCGTCGAAGTCGCGGGTACGGGCGATCACGGTATGCGGACGGACGATCTTGCCCTCGGCATCGGTCGTGATGAACTCGTTGGTCTTGGGATCGAGCGGCGTGTTGGCCGGCGCGATGACGTGCTTCTCTTCCTCGTCAGCGGTCATCCAGTCGATCTGGTCGGTGGCAACGCCGTTCTCGACACGACGGAACGGGGCCTCGATGAAGCCATACTCGTTGACGCGGGCGTAGAGGGCGAGCGAGCCGATCAGGCCGATGTTGGGGCCTTCGGGGGTCTCGATCGGGCACATGCGGCTGTAGTGCGAGTTGTGAACGTCGCGGACGGCCGTCGGCACGTTGGTGCGGCGGCTGGAGCCCGACTTGTGGCCGGCAAGGCCGCCAGGGCCGAGTGCGGACAGACGGCGCTTGTGAGTCAGACCGGTCAGGGGGTTCGCCTGGTCCATGAACTGCGAGAGCTGCGAGGAACCGAAGAACTCCTTGATAGAGGCCACGATCGGACGGATGTTGATGAGCGACTGCGGGGTGATCTCGTCGATGTCCTGGGAGCTCATGCGCTCACGGACGACGCGCTCCATACGGCTCATGCCGATACGGAACTGGTTGGCGACGAGCTCGCCGACGGTGCGAATGCGGCGGTTGCCAAAGTGGTCGATGTCGTCGACCTTGAAGCCCTGCTCGCCGGCAGCGAGGGACAGCAGGTAGCGAAGCGTAGCGACGATGTCCTCGTCGGTGAGCACCGTGACCTCTTCCTCGGTGGTGAGGTTGAGCTTCTTGTTGACCTTGTAGCGACCGACGCGGGCCAGATCGTAGCGCTGCGGGTTGAAGAGCAGGCCCTCGAGCAGGCTGCGGGAAGCATCCACGGTGGGAGGCTCGCCCGGGCGCAGGCGACGGTAGATCTCGATAAGAGCATCCTCGCGGGTAAGGGCGGTATCGCGCTCGAGGGTGCGCTTGATCACATCGGAGTTGCCGAGCAGCTCGATGATATCGTCGTTGGTGACGGCGATGCCAAGGGCGCGCAGGAACATCGTGGCGCTCTGCTTGCGCTTACGGTCGATGGAGACCATGAGCTGGTCGCGCTTGTCGACCTCGAACTCAAGCCAGGCACCGCGGGACGGGATGATCTGGGCCTTGTAGATCTGCTTGCCCGAATCCATCTCGGAGCTGTAGTACACGCCCGGGGAGCGGACGAGCTGCGAGACGACGATACGCTCGGTACCGTTGATGATGAAGGTGCCCTGATCGGTCATCATGGGGAAGTCGCCCATGAAGACGAGCTGCTCCTTGATCTCGCCGGTCTCCTTGTTGGTGAGACGGACGTCGGTCAGAAGCGGAGCCTGATAGGTCATATCCTTCTCGCGGCACTCCTCGACGGTGTGCGCGGGGTCGCCGAACTGATGCTCGCCGAAGGTAACCTCGAGAACATGGTTCTGGCTCTGGATGGGGCTGGATTCCTTGAACGCCTCACGAAGGCCCTCGTCCTTAAAACGCTCAAAGGATTCCCTTTGAACAGAGATAAGGTTGGGGAGCTCCATGGCCTCCGGGATTTTCCCGAAGCTGACGCGCTTGCGCTCAGTGGCAGTGTATGCGTAGGTCACCAGGTTTTTCCTCCTTCACGGAAATGCTCGGTGGGTTGGCGAGGCATAGCTTCGCCAGTTATCGCAACCTAATAGTTTATCAGGTACCGACCGTTGGGCAAGAAAAGCCTTGACGCGATTGAGTTTTTGGAGTAGCAAAGTTTTTCGACGGAAAACACGCAGGTAGATGTATGTGTATCGAACATCTGTTCATATATTTTCTGTGAACAGGGAGCCAGCAATCGCAGCTCTTATAAAAAACGGGCGCGAACCGAAGTCCGCGCCCGTAAATGTCGATGCCCGAAGGCTTACTTACGCATCAATCCGCCGCGCTCGTCGATGGCGTCCCAGAAGGCGCTGGCAAAGCGGGGGTCGCTTGCAGCCATGAGGGCGTTGGTGGCCATCCAGCCAGAGGGAGTGCCGGTGTCGTAGCCCGACAGCGGGTCGATGACGACTGCATACATGGCCTCGCGGTCGAGCGAACGTGCCATGGCGTCGGTCAGCTGGATCTCGCCGCCCTTACCGGCCTGCTGATCGGCCAGCAGGTCCATGACCAGCGGGCTCAGCAGGTAGCGACCAACGATGTACAGGTTGGACGGAGCCGCCTCGGGAGCGGGCTTCTCGACCAGGCCGCCGATGCGCCAAACGGCACCGGGCTCGTCGTCGGCGGCATTCTCGAAGCCCTCGAGAGAGCCCACGCGATCGCCGGCGATAACGCCGTAGCGGCTGACCTCCTCGGGAGCGCACGCGGCAACGGCGATAACCGAAGCGCCACCGTGCTCCTTGGAAACGGCGAGCATCTTATCGCAGATGTCGCGGTTGGGCACAACGTAGTCGCCCAGAAGAACCAGGAAGTTCTCCCCCGCCACAGCGTCAGCGGCAGAGCGAATGGCGTGACCGAGGCCCTTGGGCTCGTACTGATAACGGAAGTCGACCGGCATACCGCCCGCATGGGCGACGGCGTCGGCATAAGCATCCTTGCCGCGCTCGCGCAGCAGGTTCTCGAGCGAACGATCGGGCTGGAAGTAGCTCAGCAACTCGGGCTTGCCGGGAGAGGTGACGATAATGGCATCATCGACCTCCTCGGGGTCGAGCGCCTCCTCAACGACGTACTGGATGACCGGCTTGTCGAGCACCGGCAGCATCTCTTTGGGCGTGCACTTGGTGCCAGGCAGAAAACGCGTGCCAAGACCGGCGGCGGGGATGATTGCCTTCATGTTATTCAAGGATCCTTTCGCAGGCGCAGGATGCGCCCTGTGCGTGCGGCACGGCGGCCGCAGACCAAATTGCGATACCGAAGTATCTTACCGCCGGAGACATACGTCACCGTAAGGCAAACGCAATTCTTCAGCAGGTCAACGCAAATTATTGCTCGAATGGTGCAATTTTACGCCCCAGCGGTAACGGGATTGGCACGGCGAAGACAACGGTGTTCTGCGTGCCGAGCAATGGGAATGAGAGGCCAAAACAAAAAAGACGGGGCTCGCAATGCGAACCCCGTCTGCAAAGAAATCTGGCGAGAAAGCCTGATTACTTGAGGGTGACAGCAGCGCCAGCAGCCTCGAGCTTCTCCTTGGCAGCCTCGGCGTCCTCCTTCTTGGCACCCTCGAGAACAGCCTTGGGAGCGCCCTCGACGACCTCCTTGGCCTCCTTCAGGCCAAGGTTGGTGAGCTCACGGACGGCCTTGATGACCTGGATCTTGTTGTCGCCGAAGCCCTCGAGCACGACGTCAAACTCGGTCTTCTCCTCGGCCTCAGCAGCGCCAGCAGCGGGAGCGGCGACAACAGCGGCAGGAGCAGCGGCGGAAACGCCGAAGGTGTCCTCGATAGCCTTAACGAGCTCGGAAGCCTCGAGAAGGGTCATTTCCTTAAGAGCATCGATGATCTCATCGGTGGTAAGCTTAGCCATTTCTAAGTCCTTTCGGTTTCCGTGTCTGTGCACGGAGATCAGTTAAAACACGGCGCGAATGCGCCAGGGGTGCGACGTTGCCGCCGCGGGTGAAAGCAGCGACTAGGCTGCCTTCTGCTCGGAGACCTGCTGGATCGAACGAGCGAGACCAGAGGAAACGCCGTTGACGCAGACAGCGATGTCGCGAGCGAAACCGGAGATGAGACCGGCGATCTGGCCGAGAAGCTGATCCTTGGTGGGCAGCTCGGCGATAGCCTTAACATCATCAGCGGAAACGGCCTTGCCGTCGGAGATACCGCCCTTGATCTCAAGGACGCCCTTGGACTTAGCAGAGAAGTCCTTAAGGGCCTTAGCGGCCTCGACCGGCTCGGACTCGTAGAACACATAAGCGACGGGGCCGGCGAGGATCTCGTCGAGCTCGGGCTGCTCCTGGTTCTTGAGAGCGATCTTGACCAGGTTGTTCTTGTAGACCTTCATCTCGGCGCCGCACTCGCGAAGCTGATGACGCAGCTCCTGAGCCTGCTTAACCGTCAGACCGTTGTAGTTGACGACGAACAGACCGGCGTTCTCGGCGATACGGGACTCGATCTCTGCAACCTTGTCGATTTTGTACTGCTGGGGCATGAATTACACCTCCTCGAATTCTTTCCGGGCACGGTCCGCCACAAGGACGTGACGGGGGCATGTCCAAAAAGAAAGCCCCCGCGCTGCATGAGCGACGGGGGCGAGAAGACATATCTACTCGACCACCTCGGCTGGCGGGATATCCCATTAAGCTCGCGGGCGATGCCCGTTTGCACCGGCTGTCTCTGGCAGCGGATTCGTGCGTGAACCGAAAGTATTATGGCGGGGACCCCGGCGTCGGTCAACGGGCGCGAGGATTCGCACACAAACCCTGCATACGCTCCGGTCGGGAGGGGCAGGGCGAGTTTTCCGCTCGGTCAAGTCCTGAGCTCGCACGAAGGCCACATTAAGTGGCCTTCGGCTCGTGCGGAATCTACGGAAAACTCGCCCTGCCCCTCCCGACCGGAGCTACGTTACCTTTGCTGCGAATCCTCGTGTCCGTTGGCCGGCGCGCCCCACGCATAACCCTTATGTCGGTGGGCTGATGGGTTGGGTCCCGTTGGGCTACAAAGTTGAAAGGAAGGTGGACAGGCGTTTTAGGCCTTTGTCTAGGTTTTCGTCGCTTACGCAGTAGCTGAGGCGGACGTGGCCTTCGGTTCCGAAGCAGTTTCCGGGAACTAGGGCAACGTTGGCCTCTTTGATGGCTTTAATGCAGAAGTCTTCGCTGGTTAGGCCGTACTGTTTAATGCTGGGGAAGGCGTAGAAGGCGCCGGCTGGTTCCACTACGTCGAGATCCATGGCGTCTAAGGCTGCGAGTACGCGTTCGCGGCGGGCTCGGTAGACTTTGAGCATGGGGGCTGGGTCGACGGTCAGGGCTCGGGCTGCGGCGTCCATCTCGAAGGAGACGGCGCTCGATACTAGGTATTGGTGAGCTTTTGCGATCTCGGCGATGACGGGGGCTGCGGCTGCGAGCCAACCTAAGCGCCAGCCGGTCATGGCCCAGGGCTTGGAGAAGCTCTCGATAACTACCGTCTGATCGCGAAGCTCCGGGTGACGCTGGGCAAATCGCTCGTAGCCGTCCACGTAGACCAGGCGGTTATATACGTCGTCGCAGATTACGTAGATGCCCGTCTGGTCTGTCACGCGCGCCACGGCGTCGAGCGACGCCGCGTCGAGGATGCAACCCGTGGGATTGTTGGGCGAGCAGATGACGATGGCCTTAGTCGCCGGTGTCACGCAATCACGAAGTGCGTCTTCGTCAATCTGGAATTGTGCAGGCTCTGTATCCAAAAAGACCGCTTTGGCATGATTGGCCACGACGATGCTCTCGTACAGGCCAAAGGCCGGCGTTGGGATAATGACCTCGTCGCCGGGGTTGAGCATAGCCATAAATGTTGCCGACAGGGCCTCGGTCGCTCCGTCGGTCAGGATGACCTCGTCGGCCGAAAACGTAAGGCCCGCGTCCCCCATGTAGGCAGACAGCGCCTCGCGCAGGGCGGGGCGACCGTTGTTGGGCGGATAGTGCGTGTCGCCGCGGCCCAGCGCGGCGGTCACCTCGGCGCTAATCACATCGGGCGTGGGAAAATCAGGCTCGCCAAGCGCAAGCGCGATGCACCCCGGATGCTGGGCGGCGAGCGCATTGATCCGACGGATGCCGGAGGGCTTGAGCGTGGCAAGCGAGGTATTCATGGGCAGACGCATGGCGTTCCTTTCGTAAGGGTTGCACTAGGATAGCGCGGCGAGACGCCGCCAGACGGTGTAACCTAAACGGAAACCAACCGGAAAGGAGGCGGCATGGAGACGACCGCACACGGCGATATACCAAAAACGCTGTATAACATCGCGTTTGTCAGTATTCCCGAGAGCGCCGATCTTGAGTTTTTGCTCTGGGACCTCCAGGATGCCATCGCCGCCTATGCCCAGCTTTCTGGCACCGTACTCCCCCGCCCAGTCAACTTGAAGGCAAATGATGCCGGTGCAGTCGATGGCATGGTGCTCGCTGTTGACGATGCATTTGATGATGAGGCTATGATTGCTGTCGAGCAGATACTCGATCGCCTTGGGAATACAGAGACACGCATCTATGTCGTCGTCCAGGCCCTGTCAAAAAACAACAAGCAGGCGGACGAAGTCCTCGACCGCTTGCACCGGGCATGCATTCTACGTGACCTGCCATGGTGCGACGGCGTTGTCATCTGTGCCGGCAGCGGCATCGCAGCGCTTCACCATTCCCCACGCATGGGCGTCTTGCGCCGACCATTTTCGGAAGCGATGGATAAGCTTGTAGGCGCTGTGCGCATGGGCTGCTCCATCGAGCATGCGCAGCTGCTTGGCGGTGGCAATGCCGGTAGTGTCGATGCCGACGGCATGGTGCGTGCCAGGCCCGCCGTGCCCGCACCAATCTGGCGCGTCATCATCAAACGCCTCGGCACCCGCGCCCAATCAGATATCTAAATTACAGAGCGCCCCAATCAACGGCATCGCGCCAGCGCTCGACAAGGCGTTCCAGGCGCCATGCCGCATTGGCGGGACTTGTCGACGGCAGAACGATGGCGGGCAGCCCGGTGCGTTCTTGTAGATAGCGCCTGTAGAGCCGACCAGCTGTGCCACCGTTGCATATCACCTGCTCAATGGGGGCTGCGCCGGTAATGCACTCGATATGTGCCGGCACAACGTTGCGAATGCTCGCGTCACTCGAGCCCTTAATGTCGCAGCTCTCAATCACATCCCATAGGGCTACGCCGCCGTAAAGCAGCATAGATCGCTTGACGGCAATGGAGGCATCGAGCGCCGCGTGCTCACCGCTTGCCAAAGGATCGCCCTCGTTGGGCGGCACAGGCACACCGAGGCACGCGGCCATCACGCGCCAAAAGCGATTCTGCGGATTGCCATAGTAGAAGGCATTGGCGCGCGAAAGCACCGAGGGAAACGACCCGAGCACCAAAACGCGCGAGTGCTGGTCGAACACGGGCTCAAACCCATGCTCAATATGTTGATAGCCCTCGTCGGACGCCGCCATGATCTAGGCCCTCAACAGATAGCGCACCTCGTAGGGCGCAAGCTCGAGGGTGCCCGTCAGCTCGACCGCGAGCGCGTCGTCGGCAAGCAGATCGACAAAGGAGCCGTTGAGCTCGCCGGCGCCAAAGGTGTAAGGCTCGCCCACGGCGTTCACCGCCACGAGCACCGTCGCGCCGTCACAGGCGCGCTCGAACAGCAGCTGCTTGTTCTGGATCACCACGTTGCGATAGGCACCGTAGTTGAGGGCGCGGGCCGCCGCGCTGTCTGTCGAGCGCAGGTGCGTGAGCTGCTTGATGAAGGCCGTCAGCTCGTTGGGCGCAGGCTCATCGAGCGCAGGTCGCAGCGCCCAGTCGCCATCGGGGCCGCCCTTTTCGCCAGGAATTCCCCACTCGCTACCATAGTAGACGCACGGGATGCCCGGCATGCCAAAGAGCATGCCATAAGCGGGGCGCAGGCAGGACTTGTCCGTCAGGATGCTTGCCAGGCGCGGCACATCGTGGTTGTCGACAAAAGACAGCAGGTGTTTGCCGCGGTAGATGCACCACGGGTCGCCGCCAAACTGACGGTGCAACGAGTGGGCGATCTCGAACATGTTGACCGAGTTAAAGCTGGAGTACAGGCCCTTGTAGCACTCGTAGTTGGTGCAGGAGTCGAGCATCTCGTCGTTGACGATCTGGTTGTAGTCGCCGTGGAGCGTCTCACCAATCAGCACAAAGTCGGACTTGAGCTCACGGGTAAAGGCGTGCAGGCAGCGCATGAAGTCGCGGTCGAGCATATAGGCGACGTCCAGGCGCAGGCCGTCGATGCCAAAGACCTCGGCCCAGTGACGCACGGACTCAAGCAGGTAATCAACCACAGCGGGGTTTTGCAGGTTGAGCTTCACAAGCTCAAAATGGCCCTCCCAGCCCTCGTACCAAAAGCCGTCGCCGTAGCACGAGTCACCGTCGAAGCTGATGTGGAACCAGTCCTTGTACGGCGAATCCCACTTGCGCTCCTGCACATCACGGAAGGCCCAAAAGCCGCGACCGACGTGGTTGAAGACGGCATCGAGCACCACACGGATGCCGTGGGCATGCAGCGTCTCACACACGGCGGCAAAGTCGGCATCCCTACCCAGGCGGCGGTCAATATGGCGCAGGCTGCGCGTGTCGTAGCCGTGGCTATCGGACTCGAGCGGCGGGTTGATGAGCACGGCGCCAACGCCGAGTTCCTGCAGGTAGTCGGCCCATTGGGCGATCTTCATGATGGGAGCGTCGGGATTGGGCGCGGCGTTGGCAACCTGGGCGAGCTCGTCCTCGGCAACGGGCGCGGCATTCTCGTGCGGAGCTCCGCAAAAGCCCAGCGGATAGATCTGATAGAACGTCGTCTCGTATGCCCACATAACAGCCTCCCAGAAATCCTTCACGCAACGCCACCCATTGTATGCCCAGCTTGTATCCTCTTCCCCAAAATAAGTTGCGGTGGAATAGTTCCTGCTTGGGTCTTCAGAGGCCTTAAACAAGAACTATTCCACCGCAACTGATGAGGGGACGTGATTAGGCGACGGGCTTGGCGCGGCGTATGGCCGGGAACAGCACCGTAATGGCGAGGATGACGCCCACGACGGCGATCGCCCCGCCCGCAAAGCCGATCCAAGCGATACCGGGACCCGAAACCACGGCGCCGCCGATCGCGGTGCCCGTGCCAATACCGAGATTGAACAGGCCCGAGAAGATCGACATGGCGACAGCCGACGAATCCGCGGGCGTGTACTTGATGAGCTCGGCTTGAAACGCCACATTAAAGGCCGTGGCGCAGCAGCCCCACAGCGCGCAGACGGCAAGCACTGCCGCGAGCGACGATGCGGCCGGACCCATGAGCAGCAGGGCCGCCGGCACGCCGGAGAGCGTAATTGCAAGGAACGGGAAGCGATGCCCATCGAACAGGCGGCCAAACAGCCAGCTTCCGAGCAGACCAGAGCAGCCGAACGCCGTCAGCGTCATAGTGATGGCGCTTGCGTCGACATGCGCGACCTGAGCCAGGAAAGGCTCGATATAGCTATAGCCCGCGTAATAGCCGGTCGCCATGAACACCGTGACCACATAGAGTGCGATGAGGAACGGGTTCTTGAGCAGCTCGGGCAGCTGCTTGAGCGTAAAACGCTCGCCCGCTGGCATGACAGGAAACACCGTGGCCTGGTAGACGACCGCGACAGCAGACAGCGCTCCGACCACGGCAAACGTCATGCGCCAGCCCACGGCCAAGCCAATGGCGCGACCGAGAGGCAGGCCAAAGATCTGCGCGATGGACGAGCCCGTAGCGATCATGCTGATGGCGAGCGCGCCGTGGCGCGTGTCAACCAGACGCGAGGCCATAATCGAGGCGACCGACCAGAACACGGCATGTGCGCAAGCGACCACCAGGCGCGCGCAGACCAGGATGGGATAGGTCGGCGCCACAGCGGACAGGAACTGACCGAGCGAGAACACGGCCAGCACGCCCAGCAGCATCCGCTTGAACTCAAAGCGCGAGGCGAACACCATGAGCGGCAGCGACAGCAGCATGACGCCCCAGGCATAGACCGAGATCATGATGCCCGCCTGGGCCTCGGTGAGCGAGAACGACGCGGCGATATCAGTCAAAAGGCCGATGGGCATAAACTCCGACGTGTTGAACACGAACGCACAGCAGGTGAGCCCGACGAGCGGGAGCCACTGCCTGAGCGTGATACCGTCTTGCCTTGCCTGACTCATATATAACGTCTCCAATCATTTTGAGCGGAGGCGATTATATAGCAACGGCCCCGCATCCGTCAGCAACAGATGCGGGGCCGAAAACAATTCGATACATAGAGGTTGCGCCGTCAATGCAAAACTAAGCCAACCCCAGCAATAAGCCCGCCGAATGCACGACAAACGCCACGATCCAGGCGACCGTCACCTGAAACGCGAACACGGCCACGGCATAGCGCGCGCCCAACTCGCTCTTGACGGCGCCGATGGACGCCACGCACGGCGGGTACAGCAGCGCAAAGACCAGGAACACGTAGGCGGTAAACGGCGAAAACATGGTCGACAGCACCGCGGGCGACGTTGCGCCTAAAAGCACCGTGAGTGTCGAGATGACACTCTCCTTGGCGATAAGTCCGGTGACGAGCGCCGTGGATGCACGCCAATCGCCAAAGCCGAGCGGTGCCAGCAGCGGCGCGATAATGCTACCCAGACCGGCAAGCAGACTCTGCGACTGGTCGGCGACCACGTTAAAGCGAATGTCGAACGTCTGAAGGAACCAGATGACCACGGTAGCGGCAAAGATAATGGTAAAAGCCTTGGTAATAAAGTCCTTGGCCTTATCCCACGCCAGCATCACCGTCGTCTTGACGCTCGGCAGGCGGTAATTGGGAAGCTCCATAATAAACGGCACCGGGTCGCCCTTAAATGCCGTGCGGTTGAGCACCAAAGCCGCGATGCAACCGACCGCAATGCCAATCAAATAGAGCGAGACCATGGCGGGAACCGTCGCCTGCGGGAAAAACGCCCCGCACAGCAGGCCGTAGACCGGCAACTTGGCCGAACAGCTCATGAACGGCGTGAGCATGACCGTCATCTTGCGGTCATGCTCGGATGGGAGCGTACGGGTCGACATAATAGCCGGCACGGTACAGCCAAAACCGACGAGCATAGGCACAAAGCTGCGGCCCGACAGGCCAAAGCGACGCAGCACCTTATCCATGACAAAGGCCACGCGCGCCATGTATCCGGAGTCTTCCAAAATGGAGAGGAACAAGAAGAGCACGACGATAATCGGTAGGAAGGTCAGCACGCTGCCCACGCCCGTAAGCACGCCGTCGACAGCCAGCGAACGCACCACGTCGTTGGTGCCGAACGCCTTGAGGCCCGCATCGGCCGAGGCGATGATGGCAGCGATGCCGTCCTCCATAAGTCCCTGCAACGCTGCGCCGATCACGCCAAACGTCAGCCAAAAGACGAGACCCATGATCACCAGAAACGCCGGGATGGCCGTGTAGCGACCCGTCAGGATGCGGTCAATCTTGACGGAGCGTACGTGCTCGCGGCTCTCGTGCGGCTTGACGACGCAACGCCCGCACACGTCGCCGATAAAGCCGAAGCGCATGTCAGCCAGCGCAGATAGACGGTCGGTGCCGGCCTCGCCCTCCATTTGGCTAATGATGTGCTCGATGGCGTCGAGCTCGTTGCGGTCCAGGTGAAGCGCCTCGGTCACCAGCTCGTCGCCCTCAACCAGCTTGGTCGCCGCAAAACGCACGGGAATGTGCGCCGTCGCGGCATGGTCCTCGATAAGGTTGGCGATGCCGTGAATGCAGCGATGCAGCGCACCGCCGTCCGGACCATCGGGCGCGCAGAAGTCCAGGCGACCGGGACGCTCGCGGAACCGCGCCACGTGCAAGGCATGATCCACCAACTCGCCAATACCCTCGTTGCGGGCAGCACTAATGGGAACAACAGGCACGCCCAGCAGGCTCTCGAGCAGGTTGACGTCCACGGCGCCGCCGTTGGCCGTCACCTCGTCCATCATGTTGAGCGCGATGACCATGGGTCGATCGAGCTCCATAAGCTGCAGCGTCAGGTACAGGTTACGCTCGATGTTGGTGGCGTCGATGATATCGATGATGGCGTCGGGGTGCTCATCCAGGATAAACTGGCGGCTTACGATCTCCTCGCCCGTGTACGGCGACAGAGAGTAAATGCCGGGCAGATCAGTGACGCTCGCCTCGGGGTGGTTGCGGATGGCGCCATCTTTGCGGTCGACCGTCACGCCAGGAAAGTTACCGACATGCTGGTTGGAGCCCGTCAGCTGGTTGAACAGCGTGGTCTTGCCGCAGTTTTGATTGCCGGCGAGGGCAAAATGCAGCGGTGCGCCCTCGGGCACGGCCGTCTTTGCCGCGCGGGGCGAATACGTCCCCTCGCCCAGGGCCGGATGCTCCGTCGTGCCGATTGCGGCGTTAGCGCGCGGACCCGTATCGGTGTCGTGAATGCCCGCGAGCTCGATGCGAGCGGCATCGTCCTTGCGCAGCGTCAACTCATAGCCACGCAGGCGAATCTCGAGCGGGTCGCCCATGGGGGCGCACTTCATCATGGTGACTTCGGTGCCCGGCGTTAGGCCCATGTCCAAAATATGCTGTCGGAGTGCCTGGTCGTCCGATGCCACCGATGCGACAACGGCGTCCTTTCCAATCTCGAGTGTATCGAGTCTCACGTCCGCGTTCCTCCCCCGGCGCCCACAGGGCGTTGCATTTTGTTTATCTTGGCTAACCGTTTGCCATGGCTAACCATTTAACCACGCATGATAGCGCGAACACACACCGATGTTCAATCGACAGATTGGTGCAAGGGGGATTCCGGGCCGTGGTTTCCCCGAGGACCGAAAGCCGCCCGCCCCCTCGACAAAATGATCCATTCCCTTCGTCGCATGCAAAACAACCAAGGAGTGTCCCAAGGCGCCGGCACAACAGGAACGTCCCCAGCTGCCGGCAGCATTTCGCCGCAACAGCAAAGGCCCGCGCTGGCAACAAATGTCACCTGCGCGGGCTTGGTGGGCGCTCACATAGGCACGTTATAGAGACCCACATCAGCTATGGAATGCCAAGTAGCACCGATACGCGATGCCCGCCGGCTTACCTAGCAATGAAACTCGCCATAGCCTTAGACAATCGGCGCAATGCCGGCAAAGTGCAGATACAGCGAAATGATTGCCACGACAATGACCACCGCTGCGATCAGCTTGTCGTGCAGATGCGGAAGTACCGGCTTACCGCGGCCTCGCTCGCCCAGCATATAAACGGGAATGGCCGGAGCAAAAAGAATCGTCGTGATCATAACGCCCTGAAGACCCGTCGACCACACCAGGAACAATGTGTAGATGAAGCCGAGCGTACCGAAGAAGCGCGCCTTGCCGACGCTTGGCGCATGCGGCCCGTCCAGATGCTCGTTCTTCCAGCCAATCACCATGTAATAAGCTGCCGAGCACACGTACGGAACTAGGATCGTATTAACTGCGCAGCTGTAGAAGAACTGGTACGTGCTCGCCGCCACATACGACACGATCAAGAAGAGTTGCGTAATGCCGGAGCTCACGAGAACCGTTACCACCGGGGCGTCGTGCTTGTTCGTCTTGGCAAACGCCAGAGGGAAGGATCCCTGGCGTGCTGCCTCGAACGGCGTCTCGGACGCAATGATGACATAGCCCAGCATCGCGCCGACCAGCGAGAGAATAACGCCAAGGTTTACGATGGCAGCGCCAACAGGACCGATTGCGCACTCGAGAATTCCCGCCATGGAGGGCGTTGCGAGCTGTGCCATCTCCTCGCGCGGCATAATGCCGAGTGACAGCATCGAGATGATCAGATACAGCGTGAACACAGCCGCGAATCCAAGTGCCGTCGAGCGGCCGACGTCACGCACGTACTTTGCACGGCCCGAAATGACGACAGCGCCTTCGATACCCGTAAAGACCCAGACAAGGGCAATCATGGTCGAGACAACCTGCTCACCAAAACCGGGGCCAGCCGGCTCTCCCCAGAAGTTGTCCATAAAGATATCGACGTTGAACTTACCCAGGAGCACAATGCTCAGCACAAAAAGCCCCAGCGGCACCAGCTTCGCCAAGGTGACGATCGTGTTGATGCCGGCAGCTTCCTTAACGCCGCGAAGCACGAGAGCGGTTAGGAACCACAAAAACACGCTGGCGCAGACGATGGAAAGCATATTGTTGCCCGTACCGAACGCAGGGAAGAAATAGCCCAGCGCGCTAAACAGCAAGAGCGCAAAGCTCACATTGGAAAGACATGCGCTGATCCAGTAGCCCCAAGCGGAGTTGAATCCAACGTAATCGCCAAAACCGGCCGCAGCGTATGCATAGATGCCGCCAGTCAGGTCTGGACGAGCCTGAGATAAACCGTTGAATACCATCATCAGCGCAAAGACGCCAATGAAGCAAATTCCCCACGAAACGATAACCGCGCCGGTATTGGCTCCGCCTGCCGCCATATCGCCGGCAAGAGAAAAGATGCCGCCGCAAATGCTCGCAGTGATGACCATCATGGTCAGACGAAAGAGATCGAGGCCATTAGGGTCGATAATCTCTTCATTTTGAGCTTTAGAGGCCATTGTATGTGCACCCCCTTCATCATGTGATCGAACGAAAGATGGCCCGGACGTCCCGAATCGGGTGCCGGGCCATCGGTCAAGCGATCATCAGACTGTTACAGCTATCGCGTTAGAAGCGCAGCGACAGGCAAGAAAGGCCGCCGTCGACCTTGCGATACTCGGAGGTGTCGACGACGAGCGTCTTGTAGCCCAGATCCTGCACGGCCTTGAGCACGGTCGGATAGCCCTCGGCAACGATGACCGTACCGTTGACCCAGATGCAGTTGGCGCCGTAAGCCTCGTCCTCGGGCACGACGATCTTGTTGTACTGGGCAAAGTCGGGCTTATCGATGAACTCACCAGAGACGAGCATGTTGTTGTCCTCGATATAGTTGACGCCCGTCTTGAGGTGCAGGACCTCCTCCAGCGGAACCTCGGAACCCTCGAGGCCCCAGCCCTCGAGAATCTCGCAGAACTGGCGGATGCCCTCTTCGTTGGTGCGAGCGGAGCGACCGACGTAGAAATGGTCGCCGACCATCATGACGTCGCCGCCGTCGAGCGTGCCCGGAGAAACGATGTGCTTAACATGCTCGTCGTCAAAGAAGCGGCGGACGGCCGGCTCGATCTCATCCTTCTCGCCGTTGCGGCTATCGGCACCGGGGTTGGTAATGATGGCGCCGCAGCGAGTGATAACGGCCGGATCTTCGACGAAGCAGCTGTCGGGATACTGCTCGAGAGCCGGCAGCACCGACACGTCAACGCCGCACTGCTCGAGTGCGTGCTCGTAATCGTAATGCTCCTCGATAGCGCGCTCGTAGATGGGCTGGCCAAGCTCGGGAGCGCTCGTGATGCCATTGCTCAGGGACTTGCCGGGACGACGGATGATGACGTGGCTGAACTTGGTCATGATGATCCTCCTTGGATCTCATAGTACTGAGCGGACTTCCTTGCGTCCGCCTTCCTTCCGATGGCTTTATCTTAGGATGTCTTTGCTGTTTTGTATATTGTATACAATCCTGAACGGTAGATATTTTTCGGTGAACGTATTTTTGCTTCCTAGGGTCAGGTAGCATGATTTAGCTGGTCGTTCTATAATCAAATTAGCCTATTCAAACCAAACGTATTTAAATTTGAAAATATACAGTTAAGGTATATAAGCTCATGGAAACACTCAGAAGACCCTTGAAGGATCATGTATACGACTATATTTCGAGTCGCATAGACGCCGGCGAGCTTTCGGCCGGCGACCGTGTGAGCGAGCAAGCGATCTGCGATGCCATGGGCGTGTCGCGCACGCCGGTTCGCGAGGCGCTCATCCAGCTGGCAAGCGACGGCTATCTGGACAACCTCCCCCGCCGCGGATTCCGCGTCCGTGGGTTCGATCAGCAAAACGCCGTTGAAGTCTTTGAGATTATGGGGCCGCTCGACGGGCAGGCGGCATACCTTGCCTGCCCCCTCCTGACCGAAGAGGACATCATGCAGCTAAAGTTCTTGGTTGGATCCATGGACCTCGCGATCCAAGGCGGTCTTATCCGAAAGTACGACGACATTCAGCGGGACTTTCACCTTACGTACTTCAACCGCTGCGGCAACGACCGTCTGCGCGACATGATTTCGCAACTCGAGCGTTGCTTTATCAAACGCGATTACGAGACCGTCGATCAGGAGACGGCGTGCAAACTGCTGGGTATAGCCAATGCCGAGCATGCCCACATTCTTGAGCTGTTCGAAGCGCGGGATGCGGCGGCCGTGCGAGACTACGTTCGCGATGTCCATTGGAACACGGAGAACGCCCAGTTCACCGTTTGGTAGGAAAGCAACAAGGGACGACATCGGTCTTAAACCTTGACGCCAGCACCGCCCAAACTGATCCATTTTCCTCCGTCCCCGAGGGATCAGCGACGCCCTTCTGGAAAGCGCATCCCACCATCCGGGCGAATTCCGGGATACCGTTTCCCGATGGGGCCTCTCGGGGAAATTGCGTCCCAGAATTCTGGCTCGAAACGGGATATGGTTTCCCAAACAGGCCTCTTGCGGAAAATGCATCCCGGAATCCCTGCCCGAAACGGGACGCGCTTTCCCAGTCGAGGCCCTACGGGAAACTGCATCCCGGAATCCGCGCCCAAACCGGGACGCAGTTTCCGGGCGGGGCATCAAAAACAAAGTTGCGGTGGAATAGTCCCTGCTTGGGCTGGTTGAGGGCTTAAATAGGAACTATTTCACCGCAAGTTATTGAGGGGATGTCCGTCCTCTTACAGATGGCGTTCCAAAAAGCGGAAAGCTAGGCGAATCCAGGGACGGACTGCCACCTGCTTGTCCTCGTTGTCGACCGCGGTGTTGGCGTTGCCGAGCGAAAGGCCATGACCGCCCTGGTCAAAGACGTGCATCTCGCAAGCGACGCCCTCCTCCGCCATGCGTTGGGCAAACGGATAGACCTGCGCGATCGGCGCCGTCTTGTCATCGGACACGCCCCACACAAAGGTCGGCGGCATCTGGCGCGAAACATGTGTGGTGGGGCAGATATCGGCCAGGTGCTCGTCAGTTGCCTCGCCACCCGTCACCATCGATAGGTAGTCGTTGAGCAGGTCGCGCCCCGTCTTGCCGCCCGTCTTGGGCACGCGCAAGTCAATGCGCGGATCGCGCGTCTGTATGTCGCGCACATAGGCAAGGTCGAGCAGCGGATAGCCCAGCACCACGGCATCGGGACGAATATCGTCCGGACGCGCCCCTGCCAGGCCCGCGAAGGGACCAGTCTTCCATTGCGTTGCCAGCGAAGCGCTGATCATGCCGCCCGCCGAGAAGCCCACGACGCACACGCGCTTGGGATCGACATGCCACTCGTCGGCGTTGGCGCGCACCGTGGCGACCATCTTGGCAAGGTCTGCCTGCGGGTGCGGAAAGCTCACATCGCCCGTGCCGCTCGTCACATAGTTGAGCACAAAGGCCTGGTAGCCGCGGTCCAAAAATGCAAACGCCACCGGGTCCTGCTCGTGCGGAGCGATATGTGTAAACCCGCCCCCGCCACAAATGATCACCGCGGGGCGGCGGCCATTGGGCTTGTCGGGGAGCGGCTCGGCGCCCAGATACGTAAACGTCGCCGGATATTCCTCGGTCGGCTCCTCGCCCCACAGCGCATGGTTCTCGACAATCATATGTGCTCCCTTCGCGCAAATTAAGCGCCCTTGTTTTTCGCCTTCAAGCGTACCCCACTTGAACTCATGGCGCAGAAACACGCCAGCAATAAGTTTCCCTTCAACTGATATATCACATAATCCCAGCTCAGAGGTATCGCTGAGCAGCGTAGAATAGGGGACGTTGACCAAGCCGCGAAACACATATGAAACGTTTCCGGCAAACCAAACGCGCGATATGCGCCTATTTAAGTTGGAGGCAACTATGGGTCTGCTCGATTCGCTTAAGTCCACCTTCACCTCGACGGGCGAGGCGTCCGTTCCGCCCGCAGCAAGCTTCGCCACCCGCGAAGGCGTCATCTATGCCCCCGTCAACGGCGTGCTCGTCAACCTGAACGAGGTCCCCGACGAGACGATCGCCTCGGGCATGCTTGGCCAGGGCTATGGCATCGAGCCCATTACCGGCACCATCTATGCGCCCGCCAACGGCCGCATCGGCGCTACCACCGTCACCAACCACTCCATTGGCATGATCACCGAGGACGGTCTTCGCGTGTTCATCCATGTTGGCCTGGGCACCGTGGAAATGAACGGCAAGGGTTTTGCCCGCTTTGTCGAGATGGGCGATGTGGTCAAGGCAGGCCAGCCGCTCATCAGCTTCGACCGCGAGGCCATTAAGGCCGCTGGCCACGAGGACATCGTGACCGTCATCGTCTCCGAGCTCGATCGTCTTAAGAGCATCGACCATGTCGGCGAGTCTGGAACGCTTATCGGCGGCAACCCGCTCGTCAAGCTTGGCGACCCGCTGCTGGTTGCCAAGACCAAGTAGTCAGGCCCCGCGCCACACAGCCAAAAGGCACCTCGTCAAGCGCCCGCGACCATTTGGCCGCGGGCGCTTTTCGTTTGAAAAACCATCCCGCCAATGCCTTATCTGTATAGCCCAAATGAGCCGAGCTGCTAGAATATCGAACTGTATGGATAACTATCATTCAACCGTTATGGGAGGATACGTGAACCGCACCAAAATCGCGCAGCTCTACGCCGACGCCGAGTCGCTCGGCGGCCAGACCGTCACCGTCGCCGGCTGGGTCAAGTCCGTCCGCGACATGAAGAACTTTGGCTTTGTAACGCTCAACGACGGCAGCTGCTTCCGCGACCTGCAGGTCGTCATGAACCGCGATGCACTCGACAATTACGACGAGATCGCCCATCAAAACGTCTCGGCCGCCCTCATTTGCACCGGCATCGTCAAGCTGACCCCCGATGCGCCCCAGCCTTTCGAGCTTTCTGCCACCTCCATCGAGGTCGAGGGCGTCAGCGCCCCGGATTACCCGCTGCAGAAGAAGCGCGCAACCGTCGAGTTCCTGCGCACCCAGCAGCACCTGCGCCCGCGCACCAACCTGTTCCGCGCCGTGTTCCGCATCCGCTCTGTCGCAGCTGCCGCCATCCACCGCTTCTTCCAGGAGCAGGGCTTTGTCTACGTCAACACCCCTATCATCACCACGAGTGACTGCGAGGGCGCCGGCGAGATGTTCCGCGTGACCACGCTCGACCCCAAAAATCCGCCCCTCACCGAGTCCGGCGAGGTCGACTGGAGCCAGGACTTCTTTGGCAAGCATGCGAGCCTGACCGTGTCCGGCCAGCTCAATGCCGAGAACTTTGCCATGGCCTTTGGCGACGTGTACACCTTTGGTCCCACCTTCCGCGCCGAAAACTCCAACACCACGCGCCACGCCGCCGAGTTTTGGATGATCGAGCCCGAGATGGCCTTTGCCGATCTGAACGACTACATGGATAACGCCGAGGCCATGCTCAAGTACGTCCTTAAGGACGTTATGGCCACCTGCCCCGACGAGCTCAATATGCTCAACAAGTTTGTGGACAAGGGCCTGATCGAGCGCCTGGACCACGTGGCAAACTCCGACTTTGCCCGCGTCACCTACACCGAGGCCGTCGAGATCCTGGAGCAGGCAGTCGCTGCTGGTCACCAGTTTGATTACCCCGTCAGCTGGGGCATCGACCTGCAGACCGAGCACGAGCGCTTCCTGACCGAGGAGCACTTTAAGCGCCCGACCTTTGTAACCGACTACCCGGCAGAGATCAAGGCCTTCTATATGCGCATGAACGACGACGGCAAGACCGTCGCCGCCGCCGATTGCCTGGTGCCGGGCATCGGCGAGATCATCGGTGGCTCCCAGCGCGAGGAGCGCCTGGATCTGCTCGAGGCCCGTATCAAGGACCTGGGTATGAATCCCGAGCAGTACAAGTACTATCTGGACCTGCGCCGCTACGGTTCCTGCAAGCACGCCGGCTACGGTCTGGGCTTCGAGCGCTTGGTGATGTACCTCACCGGCGTGGGCAACATCCGCGACGTCCTGCCGCACCCGCGCACCGTGGGCAACGCCGACTTCTAATCGTCGGACGTTAGCTCGCGTCGCCACACGACAACGCTCATCGCACAAGCGTCTCTCGACATCGGTCGAGAGACGCTTTTTTCAACAGCATCCGTCAAGCTTTTGGCAAGTTTTTGGTCAGTTGAACAGGGCTGTTGAAAACTCGAACCGCCGTTTGCCGACGACTACCGACCGCCCAGAGCGCCCTGCGCCCCTGGGAAAACCCCGCGTCCTAGGCTCCATACCGTCGCCACCCAAAACAGAAAGGACGTGGGCACCATGACCGAAGCCGCTGTTGAAACCTACGACACCACAACGAGAGGCGCCGCCTCGATGGCAGCCTATCGCGCCGTTCGCATCCTGCAACTATTAAGCGAGAACACCGGCGAGGACAGGGCCATGTTTTCCGATGAGTTGATCCGGCACCTCGCCCATCCCGACGACCCCGCCCGCATGCCCATCTCGGCGGCGCGGCGCAGCATCTACACCGCCATCTCCGCACTTCGCCATGCCGGATACGAAATTGAGTACAAACGCGGCGTGGGGTATCGGCTCTTGACCCGTCCGCTCACCGACGAAGAGATCATCCGGCTCCACGGCATGGTCATGCGTAACCGCTCTACGCCCATCGCCATTCGAAAAAGCATGGCGCAGCACTTGGTCGCCATGGCGAGTGCCGACGTTCGCGGCTACCTCGATGCGCCCGAGCCCGCTCCAAGCGCCGGTGGCAAATCCACCAAGGCCACGCGCACGCCCGTCAAGCGCATCGACACCTGCGAGCTCATCGAGCAAGCCATCGACCACGGAACCACGGTGAGTTTTGATATTTCGAGCGTCACGACACGTGGCGAAACCGAAGTAGCACGGATGACACTCCGCCCCTTTGCCATCAAGCAACGAGACGGCATCTCGTATTTGCTGGGAACGGTCTATGACGCCCGAGGCGCCGATGACACGCTGCGTACCGTAGAGATCGGGCGCATGAGAAACGTCACCACGCGTCTCCTCGACGGCAAGAAGCTCTTCGCCGCCCTGGAGGGGGACGACGCCTCCGCCGCATAAGAACCTCCGCCGTCCATTCGACTACCCGTACCGCCCATCCGGTTCTGTATTAAAAAACCCGCCAGGTTATTGTAAAAATGGACATCCGCGCTACTATAGTTCCACTTGCACTTTGTTTGAGTGCAGTGTTTCCAGCCATTTCTATACTGGGGGTAACGATATGAAGGACATCACCATCAGCCGCAGGAGCCTTCTGGTCTCTGCCGGCCTGCTCGTGCTCGCTCCGCTCGCCGGATGCGGCGGCAACTCTGGTTCCGGCTCTGCTGCCGCCGGTTCCGACTACACCGTCGGCATTCTGCAGCTCACCGAGCACTCCGCACTCGACGCCGCCAACGACGGCTTCGTCAAGGCCATCAAGAAGAGCGGCCTTAAGGTCAAAATCGACCAGAAGAACGCCCAGAATGACCAGTCCACGTGTAAGTCCATCGCCGACAAGTTCGTGGGCGATGGCGTCGACCTGATCTACGCCATCGCTACGCCCGCCGCGCAGGCCGCCGCCGGCGCCACCGCCGATATCCCCATCGTGGGTTGCGCCATCACCGACTACGCCGCCTCGGGCCTGGTCCAGGACAACGAAAAGCCCGGCACCAACGTCACTGGCGCCTCCGACCTCACCCCGGTCGCCGAGCAGCTCGAGATGATGCAGAAGGTCCTGCCCGACGTAAAGAAGGTCGGTCTGCTCTACTGCACCGCCGAGTCCAACTCCGACGTCCAGATCAAGGCCGCCAAGAAGGAGCTCGACAAGCTGGGCCTGGACTACACCGACTTCACCGTCTCGAGCTCCAACGAGATCCAGTCCGTCGTCGAATCTGCCGTGGGCAAGGTCGACGCGCTGTACTCCCCCACCGATAACACCATCGCCGCGGGCGCTTCGCAGGTCGGCCAGATCTGCAAGGAGAATAAGCTCCCCTTCGTAACCGGCGAGGAGGGCATGTGCATGGCCGGCGGCCTGTTCACCCTCTCCATCAACTATGAGGACCTGGGCTACGCCGCGGGCGAGATGGCCGTTAAGATCCTGAAGGGCGAGGCCAAGCCCGAGGATATGCCGATCAAGCACCTCTCGAGCAAGGACCTGGTCGTCGTCAAGAACGACGAGATGGCCGAGGCGCTGGGCATCGACCTTTCCGCTCTGGACGAGTAGCGCCATGCGCGGTAACGCGTCTAGGACCCGCACTCGCGCCGTTGACGTGTTATTCAATATCTGAGCCACAGGGGCGAACGCCAAAGACCGGCGTTCGCCCTGCTTGTTTCGGATGAGTCAAAACATCCGGCCGCAGCTCTTTTATACATTGTTACCGCTATCATGGTGACTCACGTGTCCACCCTATCCTAGGAGGTATGAAGCATGCTTATTGCATTGCAGGGCGCCGTTTCTCAGGGCGTCCTCTGGGGCATTATGGTGCTTGGCGTGTTTATCACGTTCCGCCTGCTCGACATCCCCGATATGACCTGCGACGGCAGCTTTGCCCTCGGCGGCTGCGTCTGCGCCGTACTCATCGTCAATGACAACGTCGACCCGCTGCTCGCCGTTTTGGCCGGCATGTGTGCCGGTGCCATCGCGGGCGCCGTCACGGGCATTTTGACCACCGTCTTTGAGATTCCCGCGATCCTCGCCGGAATCCTCACCCAGATCAGCCTGTGGTCCATCAACCTGCGCATCATGGGCAAATCCAATACGCCCATCCTTGCCAAGGGCACCGTGTTCTCGGCCGTCAGCAACATGACGGGTCTGCCGCAGTCCACCGTCGCCATCATCCTGGGCATTGTGCTGGCCGTGGCCATCGTCGCCATCCTGTACTGGTTCTTTGGCACCGAGATCGGCTCCGCACTGCGCGCCACCGGCAACAACGAGTACATGATCCGCGCATTGGGCGTCAACACCAACTCCACCAAGATGATCGCCCTCGTGCTCTCCAACGCCCTCATCGGCCTCTCTGGCGCGCTTATCTGCCAGAGCCAAAAGTATGCCGACATTGGTATGGGCACCGGCGCCATCGTTATCGGTCTTGCCGCCATCGTCATCGGCGAGGTGCTCGGCCGCCTGCTGCCCGGCGGACTCACGCAGTTCTCCGTCCGTCTGGCCTCTGCCGTCTTTGGCTCCGTGGTCTACTTCCTCATCCGTGCCATCGTGCTGCAGCTGGGCATGGACGCCAACGACATGAAGCTGCTCTCCGCCGTGATCGTCGCCGTTGCCCTGTGCGTGCCTGTGGTTTGGGAGCGCTATAAGCTCCGCAGCTCCTATACGAAGGGGGATGAGGCAGATGCTTAAGCTCTCGCACGTCAAGAAGACCTTTAACAAGGGCACCGTCACCGAGAAGCGCGCTCTCACCGGCGTCGACCTTACCCTCAACGATGGCGACTTTGTGACCGTGATCGGCGGCAACGGCGCCGGCAAATCCACGCTGCTCAACATGATCGCCGGCGTATATCCGCTCGATTCGGGCGTTATCGAGCTCGACGGCACCGACATCTCGCGTCTGAGCGAGTCGCAGCGCGCCAAGTACCTGGGCCGCGTGTTCCAGGACCCCATGCGCGGCACCGCAGCCGACATGCAGATCGCCGAGAACCTGGCCCTCGCCAAGCGCCGCGGCCAGCGTCGCGGTCTTTCGTGGGGCGTCACCAAGGCCGAGAAGGACGAGTACGTTGAACTGCTCAAGCGCCTGGACCTTGGTCTGGACACGCGCCTCAACGCCAAGGTCGGCCTGCTCTCGGGCGGCCAGCGCCAGGCACTCACCCTGCTCATGGCCACGCTCACCAAGCCACGCCTGCTGCTGCTCGACGAGCACACCGCGGCGCTCGACCCCAAGACGGCCTCTAAGGTGCTCAATCTGACCGAGGAAATCGTCGACGAGCATCACCTGACCACGCTCATGGTCACGCATAACATGAACGACGCCATCCGTCTGGGCAATCGTCTGATCATGATGCACGAGGGTCACGTGATCTACGACGTGGCAGGCGACGAAAAAAAGTCGCTCACCGTTGCCGACCTGCTGCAGAAGTTCGAGGAGGTCTCGGGCGGCGAGCTCGCCAACGACCGCATGCTGCTGAGCTAACGACCTAGAAAACCACCACAAAGGGGACAGGCACCTTTGTGGTGGTTTTTATTAAAGAGTAAGGAGACAGCCATGAAAAGACTCCCCCGCCTTGCGTTAGCTGCCGCGTTGTTTGCCGGCGCGCTCACAGGCATCCCAAGCCTCGCTTTCGCGGGGAACCTGCCCGCCGCTATTGACGGCGCCGTAACCGTCATGCACACCAACGACATCCACGGCAGCTACAAGTACAGCTACAACGCAAGCAAGGGCACGGGCACCATTGGCTTTGACGGGCTGGCGGTTCTCTATAGCGCTCAAAGCAACGCCCCCGACTTTCTGCTCGATGCAGGCGACACCTTCCACGGGCAGTCCTTTGCCACCATGAGCGAGGGCAAGAGCATCGCCGAACTCATGAACACCTTCTACGCAAACGGCTACGACGCGACCACACCGGGCAACCATGACTGGAGCTACGGCGCGGACAAGCTTCGCACGATGGCCGGCAATGGTGCCACCAGTACACCTTTCGCCATGCTCTGCGCGAATGCAACGTCCTCGAACGGCGTATGGAGCTCGAGCATCACCAAGACGCTCAATCGCACTTGGAAGGACGGCGAGGGCAGCCCCACGTTTAACTACAAGATTAAGGTCGGCGTCGTCGGAGCCATGGATGAGTCGCTGGGCTCCTCGCTACGCGCGGACCTGGTCGCGGGCACGTCGTTCTCGGGTGCGGCGGACGCCATCAATGCCGAGGCCAAGCGACTGCGCGAGGATGAGGGCTGCAACGTTATCGTCTGCATCGCGCACACGCTCAACGCCAAGACCTTTGCCGCAAAGCTCGTTGGGGTCGATACACTGGTCGCGGGCCACGAGCACATCAACTTAGACGAAAACGTGACGGGGGCCGACGGCAAGCCGGTCCGCGTCGTCGAGGCAGGCAGCGCCTTTGCCGAGGTTGGTCTGCTTTCCATTCCCTATGAGTACGACACCAGGGGTACCGAAACCACCAACGACGACATGGTGACGGTCTCCGCAGGCGACAGCGACGAGAAGCTCTACACCGCCAAGGACGTCGACGACCTTTTGGCAGACTCTAACAACCAGAACATCCTTGACGAGGTTCGCAACAACAAAATCAAGCCACTCGACGATGCCTTTGAAAGCGAATCGAACAAGGTGCTCGGCACATCCTCCACCAACTATTTCTACGGCGAGGACGCCGCGGGTACGCATGGCTGGGAGATGGTGCGCACCACCGATCTGCGCCCCAGCAAGGAAGGCGATACCACCAAGGCCCAGACCATCGGCCACGTGATTTGCGGCTCCTATCTTTCCCTGACGGGCGCGGACCCTGGCCTGACGAGCGCGGACCTTGCTATTGAGAACGCTGGCGGCATCCGCGGCGGCATCGCGGCGGGAAACGTGACCGCCGGCGACGTCATCGCCATCTCGCCCTACGGCAACACCTTGGAGACCTGGACCATGACCGGCGCGGACTTCCTCGCAGCGCTTGAGCACTCGTTGGAAATTAGCGACAAATGCAATGACAGCTACGAACTTCAACAAGCCTACGTCGCAGCCGGCCACACCGAGCAGGAAGCCCAAGACATGTACAAGTGGCCCGACGACTCCGGCAGCGTTCTTTCCTTTGGCGGCATCAACGTAACAATCGACTGGACGCAGTCTGAAGGCAAGCGCATCGTGAGTGCCACGCTCACCAAAGACGGCAGCACGCTCGACCCCGCCAAGACCTATACCGTCGCCACCAACAACTACATCATCACCAACACGACCGACTTCCCCACCTTCGCAAACGCCAAGAAGCTCACCGAGTGGGGTACGTGCGAGGCAGCGCTGAGGGCATTGATCGGGCAGGACGACTGGGAGCACAAGGTGGCCTCGCTCGCGGGCACCATCAGCTTTAGCTCCGCTGAGAGCCCCGCACCCCATCCGACCCCAACGCCTGAGCCCTCACCCAAACCCGGCACGACGACCACGCAGATCACCACCAAGAAGACGGCCGGTAAGCTTGCCGCAACGGGAGACCGTACGCCGACCGTGGTCGGCGCATGCCTTATCGGCGGCATCGTCATCATCGTTCTCGGCATTATCTGGAAGCGCCGCCGCTAAGCTACACCGCCGGGCCTTGCAGCCCCGCCGTACAAACCTTATATCGAGCGCAAAAGCCCGTCCGAATGTGATCGGACGGGCTTTTGGTGGGTATCATGGTTGGACGATCATGAGGAGGTTTTCCCAACATGGAATTGTTTGAACCGATTCTTCATTTCTTTGAACAACGGTGGGTCCACAACATCATCTGGGCCGGCATCTTGGTAATAGGCACCGCCATCGCCACCAAGGTCGTATCCAAGACCCTGCGCCACCTACTCAACCGAGACGACAACCCGCTTCCCGCATCGAGCATCTTCATCAACATCGCGCGTGCCGTCATTTGGATGATCGGCGGCAGCTTTATCCTCGACAACTGCTTTGGCATTAACGCAAACGCGCTCGTCGCCGCTCTTGGCGTCGGCGGCATCGCCATCTCTCTCGGCTTTCAGGACACGCTATCAAACCTTATCGGCGGCATGCAAGTGACCTTTATGGGCATCATCAAGCCCGGCGACAATATCGAGGTCGGCGGCGTGTCGGGCGTGGTCCAGGACATCACTTGGCGCCACACGACCATCGAGGACGCCTGCGGGCAGACCATCATTGTGCCCAACTCCAACATCTCCAAGAACACGCTCGTGCATCTGATGCCCTTTGGGCGCGTGGCCGTGCCCGTTGCCGTAAAGGACACGTCTAAGTGGGCCTCGCTGGACGCGCTGGCAGATGAGCTTACCGACGCCACCAAGGCCGCGGTGCTTCCCATCTCTGGCTTTGACAAGGAGCCGTACGTGCTCTTTAGCGAGATCGGCGACTTTGGCGTCAAGGGCAAAATCATCTTTATCGTCAACGACGATAGCACCACTTTTACGGCAGCCGACGCCTGCATTCGTGCCATCGCCCCCATCATCGCCTAAACCACCACAAAGGGGACAGGCACCTTTGTGGTGGTTTCGCATCGTGGTACCATGGTTCATATCGTTGTTTAAACGACTAAGGGAGTAGACACCATGGAAGAGGCCTATCGTCAAGCACGCAAGCGCGGCGAGCAGGGACGCCGTCGCGCCATCAGCCAAAGCGAGCATCCATACCTTACGGACCTCGACAGTTTGGTTGCTCAGCTCCCCTTAGGTCAGCGAGAGAATGTCGGCCTAAGGGATATTCCGCTCGAAATGGTCGTCGGTACGGTTACTAAGGGCCGTCAGTCTGCCTTTTCGTGCAACTTTATGCCCCTGCTGCCGTTTAACACCGAGTTCGCCCGCAAGTGGTCCAACCTCTACGACATCCAGGTGACCGAGGGCTATCGCGACCCCATCATCGTCACCGAGTTCATGCATCGGTTCTACGTCCAAGAGGGCAACAAGCGCGTCAGTGTCCTCAAATTCCTGGACGCCCCGACGGTTTCGGCTAAAGTCACCCGTCTCTACCCCGGCAAATGGGATTCCGTCGAAAGCCGCCTGTACGGTGAGTTCTGCGCGTTTTGGCGCGTCTGCCCCCTATACGAGATCGAGTTCTCGCGTGAGGGAAGCTACGAAACGCTCGCCAAGATGCTCGGTCAGAACCTTATCGAAAAATGGCCGCAGAAAAAGATCGACTACCTGCGCCATACCTTCCTGCTCTTTAAGCGCGCCTACCTGCGCGCCGGCGGCGACCATCTGGACATTACGCCCGCCGACGCTATGCTCGTCTACCTCAATGTGTACAACCAGGACCGCCTGCTGGATACGCCGACGGATATCGTCGTAAACCACCTGTGCAAGATTTGGCGCGAGCTGGTCATTGCCGGCAAAAATGACGAGGACAAGGTCGATCTTGTCGAAGCGCCGAGCGTCGATGAGCAAGAGACACCCGCCAAGTCCACCTCCGGCGTGCTCAACTTCTTTATGGGCAAGACCGTCTATTCGGCGGCCAACCCCCTGCGCATCGCCTTTATCCATGAGTTCCCCTGTGCGACGTCGAGCTGGGACAGCCTGCACGACCAAGGACGTCAGTATCTCGATGAGCACTTTGGCGGTATCGTGCGCACCGAGGCGTTCGAGGACTGTCACGATCCGGACGTGTTCTACGCCGCCGTGGAAACGGCTGTCAAACATGGAGCAAACGTCATCTTCTCGACCTCGCACCGCCTGATGGAATACACGCTCAGGGCTGCGGTTGAGTATCCCCAGGTTCGGTTCCTTAACTGCTCTATCGGCCTTCCCCACCAAAGCGTCCGATCGTACTTTGGCAAGATGTACGAGGCCAAGTTTCTCCTGGGCGCCCTTGCCGCCAGCATGGCGGACAACCACCGCATCGGTTATCACGCGTCAGTCTTCGCCTCGGGCGCACTCAGCGAGATCAACGCCTTTGCGATTGGCGCCTCGCTGCTCGACCCCCGTGCGCAAATTATCCTGACCTGGGGCGATGTGCCCGCCGGAGGCCTTGCCGAGGCCATGTGCCGCGAAGGCGTGAGCGTCATGACCGGCGCCGATATGTCCAAGTCTCTCGAGGACCCCACCGCCTACGGGCTTCACCGTCTGGTAAACGGCAAGGAAGTTACCGGTATTGCTATGCCGGTATGGAACTGGGGCCGTTACTACGAACTCATCGTACGCAGCCTACTGCACGGCACATGGGACGAGACCGCCGATGACCAGCAGGTGCGCGCCGTCAACTACTGGTACGGTATGAGCTCCGGCGTCATCGATATTCGCTACGCTCCGGGCCTACCCTATCAGACGCGTAAACTTGTGCAGCTGCTTCGCAACGGCATTGTCGAGGGCTCCATCAACCCATTTGGCGGCGAGCTCCACAGCCAGGACGGCGTGGTTCAGATTGAGGGCTTCCCTCCCCTGCCGAGTACGCAGATTGTCGAGATGAACTGGCTGGCTGACAACGTTATAGGCTCGATTCCGCAGCTCGATAACGAGCCGGAGGTCCGTGCCCTATGAATATCCTAGCCATTGCCGATGTAGAGGAGCGCTGCCTGTGGGAATGTTTTCGCAAGGAGCGCTTTGAGGACGTTGACCTGATTCTATCCGCAGGCGACCTGGATCCGGACTATCTTGAGTTTTTGGTCACTGTCATCAACAAACCGCTTGTGTACGTTCGTGGCAACCACGACGACCGCTACGCGCGCCATGCACCGGGCGGGTGCATTTGTGTTGAGGACAGCGTATATGTGTACCGAGGTATTCGCATTGCGGGTCTGGGCGGTTCCATGCGCTACCGCGACGGCGCGAACATGTATACCGAGCGCGAGATGGCAAAACGCATGCGCAAGCTATCGCGAAAAATCGCACTGGTAGACGGATGCGATATTCTACTTACCCATGCACCCGTCGCAGGCATGGGCGACCTGGACGACCTGCCGCATCGAGGATTCGAGTGCTTTAATGCGGCTCTTGAGTCTTGGGGTCCCGACTATATGATTCACGGGCATGTGCACCAAAGCTACGGCCCCAACTTTCAACGCGAGCGCCAACACCCATGCGGAACGAAGATTGTCAACGCCTGCGGCTATACCAAGATCGAAATTGACGAGGCGCGCTACCCCACGCGCGGTTGGAAGGCCGCTTGGCTCAACTCGCAAACCATGCGCCGCGAGCTCAAACGCCACGAAGCAATCGAGTCTTCAACCGCCAGAACCCCCTGGTAACTGCCAACAACCACCACGAAGGGGATAGGCACCTTTATGGTGGTTTTGCTGACTCGTCCGACCTGTCCATCACGGTGCTTGTGTAATTAACGAGAACACTCATTGTTTTGTAAGGACGGCGCTCACGTGCCGTCTTTTTTTGTCAACTTATGCAGTCTCGACCGTGTTGTATGTAGAGGGACCTCGCGAGACGCCTTCCCTATATCCACCACGACCAATTGGAGGTGACACTATGCCTGCACGCCGTAACCGCAATAGCACGCTCCGATGCGATGCCGATCAGATCGAGCGGGAAGCAAAGCGCTTGGTCGACACGTATTCCGACCTCATCCTTCGATTGTGCTATTCGGCCCTTGGATCCGCTGACGACGCTCAAGACATCTGCCAGGACACGCTGATCAAGATTCTCCAACGCACTCAACCGTTCGACTCGCTCGAACACGAACGTGCTTGGGTGATCCGAGTCGCACTGAACGCATGTCGCGATATCGGCCGTACGCACGCGAATCACCCGGTTGTCGACCTCGATTCGCTCCCCGATTTCTGCGCACCCGTAACACATACCGAGCAAGAATTCGCGCAACGCGACTGCGCCATTCTTTCCGCTGTCACGGCCCTGCCTCAAGCACAGCGCATCGCCATCTTTTTGCACTACTACGCAGGCATGAGCATCAGGGAAATCGCAGACGCCGTTCACGCGACGCCAGCTGCAACCGCCCAGCACCTTAGCCGCGGACGTGCGTCACTTCGGCTTTCCTTGAAAGGAGACCACAATGACTACGAATTCGAATGACTATCGCCACGCCCTGGAGCACATTTCGTTTACCGATAATGCGAAGCAGCACATGGCAAACTCGATTGCTCAGTCCGTCGCCTCGAGCGATGCGGCGACCGCTCAAAGCAACTTTAATGGCACGCGACGCAAGCCGCGCATCGCCCGCCATCCCGTAAGAACAGTCGCTCGCATTGCCGCTGTAACAGCAGTCCTCGCTATCGTCATTGGAGGCGCTGGCACGGCTATGGCAACAGGCGTCCTGCCGCTTCCTTCTGACATGCTTTCCGACATCTTTGACGGACCTGCTTCTCAAACCGAGATCATCGACCGTATTGGCCGGCCCGTCGGTGCTAGCTGCTCCAACAACGGAGTCACCGTGACCGCCGACGCCATCATGGGCGACAAGGATATGGTTACCATCGCCTATACGCTTACGTTCGACGATCCCGCTGCCCTGAAAAAGCTTTCCGAGCCGGGCGAGAACGGAACTATCGCCGGAAGTGTCGATGGAAACGTATACGTTGATGGCGAGCATGGCGGCCAAGGCCAATCATGGCTCATTGACAAGAACCCCAATGACTCCAGCATTCAATACTTTGCACAGTTCAGCGTTGAATCACCCGGCCTTATGGGCAGGACCGTCCGCACGCATATCAACTCTCTCGTTGTGCCACGTGCTGGCAAAGAGCTTCCCGAGTATAAGAAAATACTTACGGGCCCATGGGATCTTAAGTTCCAGCTGAATTACGAAGATACATCCGTTACGATTCCCGCGCCCAAATCGGTCAACTTTAACGGCACCAAGGCGACGATTCAAGAGGCCACCGTATCCTGCGTTGGCGTTTCAGTCCGCTACAACATAGATCGTTCCATCGAACACGACAACAACAGCGGCAAGATGTCTCAAAACATGGAGGAGTCTATGGATGCCGTTGGCAACATACCCCTCATCGTGACGTTCAAAGACGGTCATGTTGAGGACGCAACCAGCCACAGCGGCTATTTCGCAAATAAACTGGATAACGGCACCACTGATGTCCACAAGACCTGGCCGTTCTCGCAAGTTTGTGACACAGACAAGATTGCAAGCGTACAAATTGGCGATACGGTCATTCCCATGAATTCGTAACGCTACGCGGCTCGTATATGCACCCGGTTCCGCACTTCGCGTCTAAAGATGCGCTGTCATCGAGCAGCGTGAGCGCAAGGCCGCCCGTATGGTCGGCTGGGAACACCTCGTTGCGCTAAAAACCACCACGAAGGGGACCGGCACCTTTGTGGTGGTTTTGCTGACTCGTCCGACCTGTCCCAACGGTTTGTCTCAATCTGTAACAGGTAGGGCCCAAATAATCGGTTAGCTGTTACAGATCGAGACAGACCACGGATGCTCAGCCGAAAATCTCAATCTGTAACAGGTAGGAACGATTTTGCCCCTTAGATGTTACAGATTGAGATATTTGACAGCTTGAATCGGCATCGCCTACAGCGCGGCGACGACCTTGTCGCCCATCGTCGTGGTGCCGAGGATCTTATCTGCCGGGGTGTTGACATCGGCGATGTCACGGGTGCGCCAGCCCTCGTCGAGCACGCGCGCCACGGCGCTCTCGATCCACGCGGCTTGCTCGCCCATGTCGAGCGCGTAGGTCAGCAGCATCGCCACCGACAAGATTTGAGCCAGCGGATTGGCCACGCCGAGCCCCGCGATGTCAGGAGCGCTGCCAGCGCTCGGCCCAAACAGCGATACGCCATCATCCAGCGAGGCAGAGGCAAGCATACCGAGCGATCCGGTAATCTGAGCCGCCTCATCGGACAGGATGTCGCCGAACATGTTCTCCGTCACCACGACGTCAAAGTCTGCCGGTCGACTGATGAGCTGCATGGCGGCGTTGTCGACGAGCAGGTCCTCAAGCTCCACGTCGGAGTACTCCTCGTCTTGCACGCGATGCACGATCTCGCGCCACATGCGGCTCGTCTCCAGCACGTTGCGCTTATCAACGCTCGTCACCTTGCCGCGACGTTTGCGCGCCGCCTCAAATGCCTGGCGCGCAATGCGCTCAATCTCGTACTCGCGATACTCCATCACGTCGACCGCACGCTGACCGGCCGCACCCGCAGCGCCCGCGCAGGTCACGGATGCGGGCGCCAAAGTCCCACGGCATGTTGTAGCCCATCGTATCGGGGATGTTCACGACCGTGGCACCGGCCTTTACGGCCGCCTCGATAATGCGCACCAGAAACTCCTGATCGGAGCGGCCGGCATCCTCGGCATAAAACTCAACATCGTCAACGAACTTGCGAGCATGTTTGACGGCATGGATCGCTCACTCAATTGCCCTTTCCTCAGTCATATGGAGCTTGTCGCGCAGGTGACTGGTGCTCACACCCAGCCCTGTATGGATACGGGGCCTCTGGGCCGTTTTGAGCGCCTCTGCAGCCACTTCGATATCCCTGTCGACAGCGCGCGTCAGGCCGCATACCGTGCATCGGTCGCCCGCAATCTTGCCAATCTCCTGTACGGAGCGAAAGTCACCAGGACTCGAGATGGGAAAGCCCGCCTCGATAACGTCCACGTTCATGCGCACCAGCTGGCGGGCGATGAAGAGCTTTTCCTCGGTATTCATGCTGGCGCCCGGCGACTGCTCACCGTCGCACAGGGTGGCGTCAAAGATTGTGATTTTGCGGCTTATATGTTCCTCCTGATTGACCGTTTTATGACAGATGGCTTTCAGGAGAGAGAGAAGGCCTAGAGATAGAAAAATACCCGTGTCGCTCATCACGCCTGAAAGCGGCAGACGATAGCGCACCCGGGTACAACAAATCGTTATAGCGAGATTACAACCCTAGCGCGCTATCCAATCTAGTAGCGCTAGGCCTAGGAGCTGTTGCGTGTTCTTAAACATGTTGGGCTCCCTTCGGCCTCGGGTAGTACTACATCGCGCTAAAGTACAACACAAGTAAAACCACCACAAGGGTGCCTGTCCCCTTCGTGGTGGTTTCGTTGACTCAAAAGCAAGAGACCCGGTCCTGCACGAGGCAGAACCGGGTCTCTTTAGCAATGCTTGCTTTGCTCAGGCAGTAACTGTTAGTTACTCAGCCAGGAAGTCGCGCTGGACAGCGGGATCGACCTTGACGCCAGGGCCCATGGTGGAAGACACGGAGATGGACTTGACGTACTTGCCCTTAGCAGAAGAGGGCTTGACGCGCAGGATCTCGGTGTACAGGGCAGCGTAGTTCTCGACGAGCTGCTGCTCAGAGAAGGACTTCTTGCCCAGGGGCACGTGGCAGATGCCGTAACGGTCGGCGCGGTACTCAACGCGGCCAGCCTTGAGCTCGGAGACCATCTTGGCGACGTCCATGGTCACGGTGCCGAGCTTGGGGTTCGGCATGAGGCCACGGGGACCGAGGATCTTACCAATGCGGCCAACCTTGGCCATCATGTTCGGCGTAGCGATAGCAGCGTCGAAGTTGATCTCGCCCTTCTGGATCTGGGCGACGAGCTCGTCGGAACCGATGATGTCGGCGCCGGCAGCCTCGGCCTCGCGGGCCTTCTCGCCCTCGGCGAAGACAGCAACACGAACGGTCTTGCCGGTGCCGTGAGGCAGGGAGATGGAACCACGGATGTTCTGGTCAGCCTTACGAGTATCGATGCCCAGACGGAAGTGGGCCTCGACGGTCTCGTCGAACTTGGCGGTGTCGAGCTCCTTGATGAGCTTGGCAGCCTGAAGGGGGGTGTAGAGCGTGGCGCGGTCGATCTTCTCGGCAGCGGCGTTATAGCTCTTACCATGCTTAGCCATGTGCATTACCTCCTGTGGTTAAACGGGCGTGAGCCCTCCCACATCGTATCGTGTGCCCTATTGCACACATATAACGGGCGCCCCGGTCGGAGCACCCGTCATTACCTAAAGAAATCGCTACTCAGCGATGGTGACGCCCATGGAACGGGCGGTACCGGCGATGATCTTCTTGGCGGCGTCAATGTCGTTGGCATTGAGGTCCGGCATCTTGATCTCGGCGATCTTGGTGAGCTGCTCCTGAGAGAGCTGACCAACCTTGTCGGCCTGGGGCTTAGCGGAACCAGACTTGAGGTTCAGCTCCTTCTTGATGAGGTGAGCCGCCGGCGGGGTCTTGGTGATGAAGGAGAAGGACTTGTCCTCGTAGACAGAGATCTCAACGGGGATGATGTCGCCCTTCTTGTCCTGCGTCTCGGCGTTAAAGGCCTGGCAGAACTGCATGATGTTCACGCCAGCAGCGCCCAGGGCGGGGCCGACGGGAGGAGCGGGGTTAGCTGCACCAGCAGGAATCTGGAGCTTAATGACGTTGGCAACCTTCTTCTCAGCCATGGTCATTCCTTTCGAATCACGAGTGTGAAGTACTTGCTATATCGTAAGCACGCACGTGTTAGAAGCACTCCTGAGATGAGCAGTCACAGAAGAAGCACGCTCGCGCGAACGGACGAAAACTTAAGCGATGACAGCGACCTGGTTAAAGTCGAGCTCGACCGGCGTCTCGCGGCCAAAGATCATCAGCGTGACCTTGAGCTTGCCAGCCTCGGTGTTAACCTCGGAGACCTTGCCATCAAAGTCGGTAAGCGGGCCATCGGTGACGCGGACGGACGTGCCGACCTGAATATCAACCGAGGTGCGCTTGGGCGAATCGCCCTTACCGGGACGACGAGTCATCTTGTTGTACTCGTCGCGGGAAAGCGGAGCGGGCTTGCCGTTGCCGCCCAGGAAACCGGTGACGCCAGGCGTGTTACGAACGCACGTCCAAGCATCGTCATCCATCTCCATGCGGACCAGGACATAACCCGGGAAGATCTTGGAATCCTTGGTCTCGCGCTTGCCACCCTCTTTAATCTCGGTGACGCGCTCCATAGGAATCTCGATATCAAAGATACGGTCCTGCATGCCCATGGTCTCGATGCGATGTTCGAGATCGGACTTAACGCGGTTCTCGTATCCAGAGTAAGTGTGAACGACGTACCAACGCTTAGACATGGTTTAGCCCCTCAATCCAGAGAACAGAGCAAGAGCCTCGCCAAAGCCAGCATCGAGCAGAGCGATGACGACGCCGACGACGATCAGAGAAGCGCAAACGACGACCGAGTAGTTCACGAGCTCCTTCTTATCGGGCCACGTGACACGCTTCATCTCGGACTTGACCGAAGCGAAATACTTCTTGGTGCGGGCGAAGAAAGCAGGCTTCTCGTTCTTCTTGGACTTCGCAGCCTTCTCGTTCTTCTTGGCAACGGCCTTCTTGGCCTCAACCTTGGAGTTGGCGGCAGCGTTGTTGGCAGGTGCCGGCTGCTGAGCCTTCTTCTTGTTCTTCTTGTTGGCCATTTGGGTTACCTCCGCGCAATGCGCTTATACATGAGTAAACCGTAAGCCCCCAATTGGGAGCTTACGGAATAATGACTGGCACGCCAGGAAGGACTCGAACCCTCAACACTCGGTTTTGGAGACCGATGCTCTACCAATTGAACTACTGGCGTATGTGACTAGAGACTAGCGAGTCTCTTTGTGCAGCGTGTGGTGACGGCACCAGGGGCAATACTTCTTGATCTCCATACGATCAGGCATGGTCGACTTGTTCTTGGTGGTCGTATAGTTGCGGCGCTTGCACTCAGTGCACGCAAGAGTAACTAGAGTACGCATGTATCCTGAACCTTTCATTTCCGCCCCGTACGGGCACGAGTTGTTACTTTATCAGCTCCACGTAAGTGCTGTCAATGAAAACCTCGAGTCAATTGGTTCTCGGTGGATCCATTCATATTTGGAACACATCAATGAAGCCATCGAGAGCTAATCGACGGTGCATCCAGGACCATTATCGATCCTCTCGACGCTAGCAACGGCTTAGTATCCATTGCAGAAAAGAACCCGGCACCCATACAAGTGCCGGGTTCTCTAAGTCAGCTATATCAAAGAGCTAATTTACTCAATGATCGTGGAGACGATGCCCGAACCGACGGTGTGGCCACCCTCGCGGATAGCGAAGCGCAGGCCCTCCTCCATGGCGATCGGGTGGATGAGGTCGCCCTCGATGGTGATGTGGTCACCAGGCATAGCCATCTCGGTGCCCTCGGGGAGCTTGACCGTACCGGTAACGTCGGTGGTACGGAAGTAGAACTGAGGACGATAACCATCGAAGAACGGGGTGTGACGGCCGCCCTCCTCCTTGGTCAGAACGTAGATCTCACCGGTGAACTTGGTGTGCGGGGTAACCGAACCGGGCTTGCAGAGAACCTGGCCGCGCTCGATGTCCTCGCGCTTGATGCCGCGGAGCAGCAGACCGACGTTGTCGCCAGCCTCGCAGAAGTCCATGGACTTACGGAACATCTCGATACCGGTAACGACGGTGTTCTGGGTATCCTTGATGCCGACGATCTCGACGGGCTCGTTGAGCTTGAGCTCACCGCGCTCGACACGACCGGTAGCAACGGTACCACGGCCGGAGATGGTCATAACGTCCTCAACGGCCATCAGGAACGGGAGGTCGTTGTTACGAGCAGGCGTCGGGATGTACTCGTCGACAGCGTTCATGAGCTCGCGAATGGCGTCCATCCACTTGGCGTCGCCCTCGAGAGCGCCCAGAGCGGAACCACGGATGACGGGGATGTCGTCGCCGGGGAAATCGTACTCGGAGAGGAGCTCACGGGTCTCCATCTCGACGAGGTCGATGAGCTCGTCATCGTCGACCATGTCGCACTTGTTCAGGAAGACGACGATGTAGGGAACGCCGACCTGACGGGCGAGCAGGATGTGCTCGCGGGTCTGAGCCATGGGGCCGTCGGTAGCGGCGATGACCAGGATAGCGCCGTCCATCTGAGCAGCACCGGAGATCATGTTCTTGACGTAGTCAGCGTGGCCCGGGCAGTCAACGTGAGCGTAGTGACGGGCAGCAGTCTCGTACTCGACGTGGGAGACGGAGATCGTAATGCCGCGCTCGCGCTCCTCGGGAGCCTTGTCGATGTTCTCGAACGCAGTGAAGTCAGCCTTGCAGCCCTCGGTCTCGGAGAGAACCTTGGTGATGGCAGCGGTCAGCGTGGTCTTGCCGTGGTCGACGTGACCAATGGTGCCGATGTTAACATGCGGCTTAGTGCGCTCAAACTTCTCTTTGGCCATAAAGCCCTCCTCTAAACAGGTCGTCCCCGGACGGGACTTTGCCTTTATACCATAGTGGCCTCTCAACATACTATTGAGAAGCCACCGTGTTACCTATGGTAGCGGTGACTGGATTCGAACCAGTGACGCCACGGGTATGAACCGTGTGCTCTAACCAACTGAGCTACACCGCCGGATGGAGCCTGCAACCAGACTTGAACTGGTGACCTCTTCGTTACCAACGAAGTGCTCTACCGACTGAGCTATACAGGCACTTGACGGGTGGGAGCTATAGGATTCGAACCTATGTAGGCAGAGCCAACGGGTTTACAGCCCGTCCCCATTAACCACTCGGGCAAACTCCCAATCGTTCAAGTATCCGCAGTTTCTTTGGTCTTTTGGACCGCCGCCCCCGCGAACGAAAAAGATAATACGATGCCACCTTGGGGGCTGTCAACGAAAACCTCTAGATACACGGTGCCGGGCGTATCTATATGCTTTTGACCTGCGGTTTTGTTGAGTTTGGATATGAAGGATGGTGGATTTGCATGTAGCGGTGACATTTCCCAAGGGAACACTTTGGCATAGTGGAGTACACCTTCAGGATCGAACTTCGATAACAGCCTATTTGCACCTATATATAGGTCGAGATCGGGCTTCCGCGGCAAATTCGAGCGTGGATTTTCTCCCGTTTGAAATCGAGCGTGGATAATCTCCCACTTTTGGCATGGCCCCAAGGCCAAAGTGGCAGATTATCCACGCTCATTCTCCAGGCGGGAGATTTTCCACTCTCGTGTGTCCGAAAATCCTCGCTCGATGACGATGACCAACCTCGCCCTGGCTTCTGTCTCGATCTGTAACAGTAAGAGGGTTATTCCTCCTCTATCTGTTACAGATCGAGATGTTTCCCTGGCGGCTTGTCTGTTTATCTAAATCTATAACAGCAAGAACGGCTTTCAGCCTCTTCGTGTTATAGATCGAGATGTTATCGACCATCCCTTGGCATTGTCTCGATCTGTAACTATAAGGAGGGTTTTCAGCCCGCCCGTGTTATAGATCGAGACAAACCTGAAGCTTGGTGGGAGTCAAACCCGCTGACATGTCAACATAAATAGAAACGGGCCCTGTCCCACAAGGGAACAGAGCCCGAAACTCTCATGGAGCCAGTGACAGGAATCGAACCTGCAACCCACTGATTACAAATCAGTTGCGCTACCGTTGCGCCACACTGGCACACTTGGCGCTTTCGCGCGAAGCCTGTTTAGGATAAAGGAATTGAGGATGGGGCGCAACAGGCCCTTCGACCGACCACATCTCAAAACTATTCGCCAGAACGAATAGTTTTATCCGTTCGCCAAAACCAAAAACTATTCGTTTTGGCGATGGCAAGTCCACAATCCAATAACTACAAGCCAGTGAATTGACCAGCCGAGTAGCTGGTCTCTACAGATAATCCCCTACCTCCCGCGAAGGGCCTTGAGCTTGGCCAGGGCATCGGGGCTCAGGCGACTGCCCAGAGTCATCTTGATCTGCGGAGCTTCCTCTGCCTCGTGAACGTCGTTATCGATCTGTTTGATCTCGTCCACCAGCATACGGCTCGAGATGCGCGTTACACCCTTGCCCATGACGACGGCCTGGATTGTGCCGTCACTCGACACCACGGAGCACGCGCGGCCTTCCTCGCGCGCCTCGATGCAGAGCTTCTGCACCACGGTATCGGCAGAGACACCCGTCGGCGAGAACTCGATGCGCACGCCGCGGGCCGGCAGGTTGGGGCGCTCGTTGGAGATATTGCCCGCGCCGTCGAACACGATCACAGCCTCGTAGCGGCCCTGGGCAAACGCGGCGACATCGTTGATGAGGGCGGTGCGCGCCATATCGTGAACGTCGCTGGAATACGGATCGTCGGAATGGTCGTACACGAGCTTTTCGTAGCGCGGCGTACAGTGGATCACGTTGTAACCGTCGACCACCAGCAGCTCGGGCTTGTTGGAGTGCACCGTCGAGACTGGGTCGGCGATAGCCTGCGCAAACGCATTGCCGCCCACGCCATAGGTCGCGGCCGATACAATCGGCTTGGCCGAGCCCTCGCCAAAGCGCTTGGCCTTGGACTTGGCGCGGTTCTTCTTGGACATGCGCTACTCCTCCCCCATGAGCTCGCCGGCGTTCCGGCGCAGCCACTCAAAGCACAGCGCCGTGGTCGCCTGGGCGACGTTGAGGCTCTCGGTCATGCCGCGCTGGGGAAGCTTGGTCAAAAAGTCGCATTTCTCGAGCACCAGGCGCGAAATGCCGTCGCCCTCGGAGCCCATGACGAGCGCCACGCGGCCCTCGAAGGGAGCATCCCAGCAACTGCCTTCGGCGTGCTCGGAGGCACCGCCCACCCAAAAGCCAGCGGCCTTGAGGTCGTCGAGCGCACGGGCGATGTTGGGCACCTGCGCGATAGGCAGGTGCATGACGGCACCGGCTGACGTCTTGTAGCTGCCCACGGTTACGCCGGCGGCACGCTTATTGGCAATGACGACGCCGGCCGCGCCCACAACCTCGGCGGAGCGCACGATGGCGCCAAAGTTGCCGTCGTCGGTCACGTGGTCGAGCACGACGACGAGCGCCGGACCGTCGCCCGCGCGATCGAGGATATCGGCGACATCGGCATAGGGGAAGTTGCCAACCTCGAGCGCGATGCCCTGGTGAGCGCCATGGCTCGACAGTGCGTCGAGCTGCACGCGCGGCACATACTTAATGCGGACACCCGCGGCGTTGAGGTCGTCGACCAGGCGCGACAAGGCGGCATCGCGCTCCCCGCCCTCGGCAATGAGCGCGCACTTGATGGGAAAACCAGTGCGTAGCGCCTCGGCGGCAGCACGACGGCCTTCGATAAACTCGCCCTTGGGAGCCTGGACAGCGTCGCGGCTGCGATCGCGCTGCGGACGTGCGGCCTGGGTGCGATCGCGCTGGCCCTTGGAAGCGGCAGCGCGGTCATTGCGGCGAATCGGACGCGAGCCAGAAGCAGCCTGCTTGCCGCCACGAGGCGCACGCTTGCGATTGTCGGCCATAAAGCGACCTCCTTAAAAAGATAACGAACAAGAATCGACCGTCCGAGCCACGGCGCCTTGCCTTTCAATCGTCGGGCATGACCACCAGGTCTATGCCCTCCTCTTTCAAGGCAATCTACCGCACCTCGAACGGTCGACAAATACTAGAGAGTCTTAATACGGGTGCCGGCGGCGGTATCTTCAATCGTCAGGCCCAGATCCTTGAGCTGATCGCGGATGGCGTCTGCCAGATCCCAGTTCTTGGCGGCGCGGGCCTCGGCGCGGGCCTCGAGAATCTTGGCAGCTGCCTCGTCCACGTCGTCACCAGTGTAGGCAACCAGGCCGGCGGCAACGCCCAGCAGGCCCAGCGGCAACTCGACCTTGGGCTCGGGGAGCTCAACGCCAAACGTATCGAGCAGCTCGACCAGCGTATCGGCGGCGGCAAGCGCGGCGGCCTTGTCGGCAGCGTCGCCCGCCTGCTCCAGGTACTGGTTGCACTCGGTCACAAAGCCAAAGACGGCGCCCATGGCACCGGCGGTATTAAAGTCGTCGTCCATGCACTCCTTAAAAGTGGCACGGGTCTCGGCGGCCTTGGCGGCAAACGCCTCGGATGCTGCCTCATCGGCCTCGGCCGTCGCATGGTTCGCGGCCCAGCGCAGGTTCTCGACCGTACCGGCGATACGCGTGAGCGAGTTCTCGGCACCCTCCAGGCGCTCCCACGAAAAGTCGAGCGGCGAGCGATAGCTCGTCTGCAGCATCAGCAGGCGCAGGGCCGCGGCAGAGTGCTGCTCGAGGACCTCGGCCAGCGTAAAGAAGTTGCCGAGCGACTTGGACATTTTCTCGCCGTCTACCAGCAGCATGCCCGTGTGCATCCAGGTGTTGGAGAAGGCCTGGTGCCAGGCGCAGGTGGCCTGGGCGCACTCGTTCTCGTGATGCGGGAAGGCAAGGTCGGAGCCGCCGCCGTGGATGTCGATCGGGGTGCCCAGGTAGCGATGCACCATGGCGGCGCACTCGGTGTGCCAACCGGGACGGCCCTCGCCCCAGGGGCTCGGCCAGCTGGGCTCGCCGGGCTTGGCAGCCTTCCACAGGGCAAAGTCGAGCGGGTCGTTCTTGTCCTCGTTCTCCTCGATGCGCGCGCCAACCATAAGGTCGTCGATGTTGCGGCCCGAGACCTGACCATAGTTGGAATCGCTGCGCACGGCAAAGTACACGTCGCCGTTATCGGCGGCGTAGGCGTGGCCCTGCTCGATGAGCGTCTTGATCATGGCGATCATGGGGCCGATCTCTTTGGTGGCGCGGGGGCGCACATCGGGATCGAGCACGTTGGCGGCACGCATGACGCCGATGAACTTGTCGGAGAACTCCGTCGCGACCTCGGCAGCCGTACGGCCCTGCTCGTTGGCGCGCTTGATGATCTTGTCGTCGACATCGGTGAGGTTCTGGGCGAACGTGACCTCGTAGCCGCTCGCGATGAGCCAACGACGAATCACGTCAAAGCTGATGAACGTGCGGGCATTGCCGATGTGGATGTTGTCGTAGACCGTGGGGCCGCACACGTACATGCGGACCTTGCCGGACTCGATGGGCTGGAACTCTTCCTTTTTATGGGTAGCGCTGTTGTAGATACGCATTCGTTACTCCTTAACGGTTTTCTGTAACAGGCAGACGGCCCAGGCGCCAATTCCCTCGCCTTGACCTTCCCAACCGAGCTTTTCGGTCGTAGTGGCGGCGACGCCCACGTTTTCGACGTCGACGCCCAGGGCATGGGCCAGGTTGGCGCGCATGGCATCGCGATGCGGGGTGATCTTGGGCTGCTGGCAGGCAATGGTGCAGTCGGCATCGACAAACTCAAAGCCCAGCTCGCGTGCATAGTCCATTACGCGGGCAAGCAGCACCATCGAGTCGGCGCCCTCATAGGCAGGATCGGTGTCGGGGAACAACTTGCCAATGTCTCCCCCGCGGCAGGCGCCCAGAATGGCGTCGGCCAGCGCGTGCGCGAGCACGTCGGCATCCGAGTGGCCCAGCAGGCCGCGCTCGTAGGGAATGTCAACCCCGCCGATGATACATCGACGCCCCTCCACCAGACGGTGAACGTCGTAGCCGTGTCCAATGCGCAGGTTACTGAACATGGGGAAGGTCCTCTCCCTCGGCCATGCGACCGAGCAGAATCGCGGTTACGGGACGCAGGTCCTCGGGCACCGTCACCTTAAGGTTATCGCGCGGGCTCTGGACGCAGCGGACGCGCCCACCCATGCGCTCGACCAGCGACGAATCGTCCGTACCGATAAAGCCCTCAGCAATCGCCGTGGCATGGGCACGCCTCATGGCGTCGACGCTAAAGATCTGCGGCGTCTGCGCGGCCCAGTAAAGCTCGCGCGGCGGCGTCTCGACGATGTTGTCGCCGTCGACAATCTTGAGTGTGTCGATGGCAGGCTGGCCGCACACGACACCGTCGAGGGCGCGGTCGCTCACGAGCACGTCGATCGCATGATCGATGGCCTCGGTCGTGATGAGCGGACGGGCGCCGTCGTGGATGGCGACGTATTCAAAGCCCGCCGGCACCGCGTGCACGCCGGCGCGGGTGGAATCCTGGCGGGTCTCGCCGGCATCGGCAAAGCTGATGGGCGTGCTATACGAATACGGGCTGATGGCCAGGCGGCGCATCTCGGCACGACGCTCGGCAGGGCAAACCACGACGATGTGGCCGACCTTATTGCTACGGTCAAATGCGCGGATGGACCAGCTCATAAGCGGACGACCCGCTACATTGACGAGCTGCTTGCCACCGGGGTTACCAAAGCGCTGGCCGCTGCCACCGGCAACGACCACGGCGCATACGGGCGCCATTATGCGTTCCCCTGTTTGGTGCCCTTCATGCGGTACAGGGAGTCCGCAAGAATGGCAGGGTTGTTAACGCCAAAGTCGCCCAGGCGCTCCGGATCCTCGCTGATGTCGTCCATGAGCTCCTGCAGCGATCCATACTCGTCGACGATTTTCTCGGCCACGCCGTCGCGCACGACGGACACGCGCGAAAGCGTGCGCAGGCCCAGCGGTGTCATGACGGAGTCCTCGTCCAGGTCGTCGTAACCCAGAACCGCCGCCACATGCTGTGGGTCGGACAGGTCCTTAGGTGTCATACGGCTTAGGTTGGCGCGAATCTTCTCGGCATTAGCCTCGGAAGAATCACTTGCGTAGTCGCGGATCATCAGGTCATACTCGGTATCCATGCTGGAGCCCGCGAGCTGCTCGAGCTGCATCTGCACGAGCTTGCCCTGGTTGCCCAACTTGACGATGCAATCCTTAAGCTCGGTCTTTGCCTGCTGCATGATCTCAAAGCTCGAGAAAATACCGGTAATGTCGGCGAGCGTAACGTAGTCGTCGAGCTCGAGGGCCGTCAGGCGCAGCAAGGAGCGGTCGAGCGACTGACGGGTAGTCTGGAGCGTGGCGACGAGCTGGTTGACCGAGCTCATGATGGTGGTGACGGGCTGGATCTCGTAGCTCTTGCCGTGAACGTACACGTTGACGACGGCACGACGGGCCGAGACCGAGATCACAATGGCATCGGTGAGCACCGACATGCGAGCGGCGGTGCGATGACGCATGCCCGTCTCGCTCGTGGCAAGCGAGGGATCGGGATTGAGATGGAAGTTGGCGCGCAGGATCTGGGTGAGGTCGCCGTCGATGACGATGGCGCCGTCCATCTTGGAGAGCTCGAACAGACGGTTCGAGGTGAACGAAATGTTGAGCGGGAAGCCGTCGTTACCGGCAGCGAGCACGTTTTCGGTGTCGCCAACGCAGATAAGGGCGCCCAGGTGACCGGCGATGATCATGTCGAGGGCAGTGCGGATCGGCTGACCAGGTGCCGTCAGGCGGATGGCCTGTTCCATACGCTTTTGCAGCTCGTTCTTATCCAAGGCATCGCTCCCATCGTATACGCTCCATAAACGCTAAATAGTTTCTCACGGTTTGTCCCCGCGGCGCTCGCGAAATCCGATGCTTACAGAATGAGCGAACACCGCTAAGATAGCTAATTTGGGACGGGCTCTTTTGACTACCCACTCAACCATGTGCCAAGGATAGTCTTTTTGTTGCTCCCCCAAGAGGTACACGCGGGCCCGCCCGCAGAGAGGGAGCCAGACTATGGGACTCGCAGAGCTCGTGCTGCTCGCCGTTGGCCTTTCGATGGACGCCTTTGCCGTATCCATCTGCAAGGGCCTTGGCATGAAGAAGATCAACCTTAAGGTCGCCGTAGTGCTCGGCCTGTTCTTTGGCGGCTTCCAGGCCGGCATGCCCGTGATCGGATGGGCGCTTGGCAGCCAGTTTATGGGCATCATCGGCCCCATCGACCACTGGATCGCCTTTATCCTGCTCGCCTTCATTGGCGGCAAAATGCTGTGGGAGGCCTTTACCGAGGACGAGGATGAAGGCGACGGCAAGGATGCCGAAAAGATTGACCTGGGCGAGTACATGATCCTCGCCATCGCCACCTCAATCGACGCCCTAGCCGTTGGCATCTCATTTGCCGCGCTCTCGGTCGACATCATGCCCGCTGTATCGCTCATCGGCATCACGACCTTTATCTTCTCCGTCGCCGGCGTAGCGATCGGCCACACCTTTGGCGCGCGCTACGAAAAACCCGCCACCATCGTGGGCGGCGTCGTGCTTATCCTCATCGGGCTCGAGATCCTGCTTGAGCACCTGGGAATTTTGGCGCTGTAACGCCAAACACAATCGCTCAAAACTCAACGCCAGTACAAGGCCTCATACAGAGTTTTGCATGAGGCCTTTTCGTGCGGACTTTTGCATGTCATACTGATATGCAAAAGTCTGCACGTTAGGAGATCGCTGTGGATACCCTTCCCATCACCACACCGCGTCAAGCTGGCATCTATGTGCGCCAGGCACGCGAGGCTCAGGGTCTCACCCGTGCCGCCCTCGCCAAAAAAGCCGGTGTTTCGGAGCGCCTGCTCGCATCGCTCGAGCTAGGAGATGCCACCGGCATTCGACTCGACAAGCTATTGGCAATCTTCAATGCTCTCGGACTGGCGCTCGCCGCTCAAGGGGATATAGGCGAAACGAAAAATGAGCAATCAGCCAACGTTCCGCGTGCCGATTTGCAACCTCACAGTACCCCCAGACGCCATCGCGCTCAACGTCCCTCTCATAGCTACCGTTGCTGCGCCGCCATTCCGGTTCTTGCAGACGCCCCCTTTACGTCTGAACTCTACGACAAAGCCTTCGCAGATTTCGCCATGTCCAATCTCGGAGTCTCGATTGCCGCAAACGCATCTGTCCAACCAAAGCCTGACGGGAAATAGCCAATGGCCAGAACATCACTTCGGACCATTATTTGCGGCGTACCTGCGGGAACGCTCACGCAAGATGAGAACGGTCTTATCAGCTTTACCTACGATCATGACTATGACGGGCCAGCCCTATCGACCAACATACCCGTATCGAATCGCACATACGGACAACAGGTCATGAATCCGTACCTGTTTGGCCTTCTACCCGACAGCGAGGATCAGCGAAAAGCGATTGCTGCCGAATTCGACGTTAGACCCAACAATGCCGTTGCGCTACTCAGCCATATCGGACTTGACTGTCCGGGTGGAGTGCAGTTTTGTGCCGAAGAAGACGTCAACGCCGTCCTGCATCGCACCAGCGAATACCGCCCTATAGGCGATCACGAGATTGCGCTGCGTCTCAAGTCGATCAGAGATGACCGCGATGCATCGTGGATGGGTCTAGATGAAAGTTGGTCACTTGGAGGCAACCAGGGCAAGTTCGCACTCGCACTCATAGACGGTCGCTGGTGCGAATGTGTGGGCTCCTCGCCCACGACGCATATTTTCAAAAATGGCGTTATCGGATTTAAACTCGAGGCTCTCAATGAGTTTGTCTGCATGAAAAGCGCCCAGCGCGCCGGTATCGCAACGGCAAACGTCGAATATCGTATGTTTGAGGACGAACCTGCCCTCATTGTTGAGCGCTATGACCGCATGAAAGTCGAAGACGGAACGATCAGGCGTCTACATCAAGAAGACCTCTGCCAGGCACTTGGGGTGATGCCCGCCCAAAAGTACACGGCAGACGGCGGCCCGACCACCCGCGACATTCAAGAGCTCCTCATAAATACGAGCCACCATCAACTTAACCTGTATCTGTTTACGCAAATACTGTTCTTCAACGCCATTATCGGCGCACCGGATGCGCATGCGAAAAACTATTCCCTGCTCCTTGGAAACGACGGCGCAGCCATGATGGCTCGAATGTACGATGTCGCGTCGGGTTTGGCGTATGAGCGCATGCGCCGCCGGGCGCGCCTTGCCATGAGCGTTGGCGGCGAAAATCGTGTGGGGCGCATCGGTCCAGGTGCTATCCGCCGATACCACGGTATGGGCGACCCCGCGCTGGAGACGGCGCTCACCGATGCCGGGCTATCCGAGAAGTTTTGCTTTGCGACCATGATGGACCTCGCCTACGAGGTACCCATTTGCATGGAAGAGGTCATGGACGAATACGCCGACCTGCCCGGCATGGCGGACCTGCGCGATCATATGCTCGGCCCCGTCCGCGAAAACTGCCAGCGAACCCTCGACCTCATCAGGGCGGATATGGGCTAGACGCCAATCAATTTCCCATTTCTTAAAAGAAGAGAGGGGACACCTGTCGCAAAAGACCGGGTACCCCCTCTCGTAATGTCATTTGCAATCCGCTAGCACGTGGCTCGGACTGCTGCTAGCGCAACCTTTACGCGGCGAGGCGCTTGAGCACGTCGATGAGCAGCTCGTAGAAGCGCTCGGCAGAAGCGAGCTCCATGCTCTCGTCCGGGGTGTGGACATCGGAGAGCGTCGGGCCCACGGCGATGGCGTCCAGGCCGTGCAGGGCCTCGGCAAACAGGCCGCACTCAAGGCCGGCGTGAATGGACTCGATGCGCAGCTCGGAGCCAAAGAGCTCGCGATAGCTCTCGACAAAGACGTCGCGGACCGGCGAATGCTCGGCATAGCTCCAGCCGGGATACTCGAACTCAAACTTGGCGTCGAAGCCCAGGACATCGGCAAGCGTCTGCAAACGATCCTTGAACTCGTTCTGCAGCGAGGTGATCGAGGAGCGCGGGGAAAGCATGATCTTAACCTCGTCGTCAGAGGTGGCAACCACACCGATGTTGGAGGAAACCTCGACGGAGCCGTCGGTGGCGACGTTGCGGCGAATCACGCCGTTAGGGGCAAGACGCAGGGCGCGGATGAGGGCAAGCGCGGACTTCTGGTCCATGGCCTCGATCTCGGCGTCGTCGGCAATCTCGACGGTGCAGGTAAAGCCGGGGTCGAAGACCTCGAGCTCGGCAGTGACGTCGGCGATGATGTCCTTTGCGATCTGGGCCGCGGCCTCGGCGGCAGCGTGGTCGGCATAGACCAGAACAGCCTTGCACTCACGGTTGATGGCGTTGTCCTTGGTGCCGCCGTTAAAGCTCACGATGGCGGGCTCGCCGGCAACCATCAGGCGGTCGATGATGCGGGCCATGATGAGGTTGCCGTTGCCGCGCTCCAGGTGGATATCGCTGCCGGAGTGGCCGCCCAGCAGGCCGGAGATGTCGAGCGTGAGGGTGCTACCGGTCTTGTGCTCGCGCGCGATGGGGCAGGTGTAGGTAACGACGACGCCGCCGGCGCAGCTGACGGTGGCAACGCCCTCTTCCTCGGAGTCAAGGTTAATCATGGTGCGGGCGCTAATCTGGGACTTGTCGAGCGTCTCGGCGCCGACCAGGCCAGTCTCCTCGTCGGTGGTGAACACGCACTCGAGGGCCGGATGGGCAATCGAATCGTCGTTGAGCACGGTAAGCATAAGCGCGACGGCGATACCGTTGTCGGCGCCCAGGGTGGTGCCGTTAGCGGTGAGGACGCCGTCCTTGACGACCAGGTCGATACCGTCGGTCGTAAAGTCGTGCTCAACAGAGCCCAACTTGTCGCACACCATATCGATGTGGCCCTGCAGCATCACGGTCGGGGCGTTCTCGGCGCCGGCAGATGCGGGCTTGCGAATGATGACGTTGTAGACCTCGTCCTGATACACATCGAGACCGCGCTCCTTGGCAAACGCGACCAGGAAATCGCTGATGCCCTTCTCGTTGCCAGACCCACGGGGAATCGCGCTGACCTCTTCAAAGAAATGGAACAGCTGGGCGGGCTCGTAGCCAGTAATCTTGTAGTCCATGGTGCCTCCTTGGCGCAACTGGTTAGACAATAAGACATGCGCCTTGTATATTCCCAGACTTCGTTTGCATAAACCACTCGAAAACGCCGAGCGCCCTCGCATCATCGGCTAACGGTGGACCGCATAGCGTAACGGTCACAACTTCACAGCTCTACAAATCGAGGCGCCCTTGCCGGAACGCCTCGATTGCACAGATCAAATTGTCGCCACACCCTACAGCGCGCCGGAACCGGCTTGCATCATGCCGCCGGGGCCCGAGGTCACGCCGCCGCTCACGGGCGCGGCGTTGCCGGTGTGCGGTGCCGCCGGGGCGGTATCGCCACCGAGCGTGCCCGCCGGACGCGGTGCCGGGATCTCGCCCGTGCCGTGGCTAAAGACAAACTTGCCATCGGCCACGTCGCACAGGACGGTATCGCCCTCGCCCCACTCGCCGGCCAGAAGCTCCTCGGACAGCGGGTCCTCGATGAGCTTTTGGATGGCACGGCGCAGCGGACGCGCACCGTTGGTGAGGTCGGTGCCCTCGGCCACGATCTTGTTATAGGCCGCATCGGTGAGCTTGATGTTCATGCCGTTGGCAATCAGGCGCTGGCGCAGATCGTCCACCAGCAGGTGAGCAATCTTGGTCAGGTTCTCGCCCGAGAGCTTCTGGAACACCACGATGTCGTCGATGCGGTTGAGCAGCTCGGGGCGGAACAGGCGCTTGAGCTCGCCCATCGCGCGGCCGCGGATCTCACTCGACGTGAGACCCTGCTCGCCGGTGGTGCCAAAGCCCACGCTCGCATCCTGCGCAATCTCGCGGGCGCCCACGTTGGACGTCATGATGATCACGGTATTGCGGAAGTCGACCGTCTTGCCCTGGCTATCGGTCAGGCGGCCCTCCTCCAGCACCTGCAGCAGGATGTTGAAGATGTCGGGGTGCGCCTTCTCGATCTCGTCGAACAGCACGACCGAGTACGGGTGGCGACGAACGGCCTTAGTGAGCTGGCCGCCCTCGTCGTGACCAACGTAACCCGGAGGGCTACCGATGAGCTTGGATACCTCGAACTCGCTACCGAACTCGGACATGTCGAAGCTGATGAGCGCATCCTTGCTGCCAAAGAGGTACTCGGCAAGCGTCTTGGCGAGCTCGGTCTTGCCCGTGCCGGTGGGACCCAGGAAGATAAAGCTGCCGCCGGGGCGACGCGGGTCCTTGAGGGGTGAACGGCTGCGGCGCACTGCCTTGGCCACGGCCTCGACAGCCTCGTCCTGGCCGATGATGCGGGTCTTGAGCACGCTTTCGGTCTGCAGCAGGCGGCGGCTCTCGCTCTCGGTAAGCGAGGACACCGGCACGCCCGAGGTCACGGACACGATATCGGCGATCTGACTTACGTCGATGGTGAGCGGGCTGGCGTCGAGCTCGGCGGTCCAGGCAGCCTTGGCCTCGGCGAGTTCAATCTCGGCAGCCTTCTGCTGCTCGGTGATCTCGGCGGCCTTGTTCATGTCGTCGCTCTCGGTAGCCTCCTGTGCGGCAACCTTGAGTTCCTCGATGCGATGCTCGGCCTCGCGCACCGGCTCGGGTGCGCGATTCGCGGCGATGCGAGCGCGGGCACCGGCCTCGTCAATGAGGTCGATGGCCTTATCGGGCAGGAAGCGATCCTGAATGTAGCGGTTGGAGAGGTTCGCAGCGGCCTCGATGGCACCCTGCGTGTAACGCACGTGGTGGTGCTCCTCGTAGCGCGGCTTGAGCGCAGTCAGGATCTTGACCGTGTCCTCGACGCTCGGCTCCTCGACATCGATGGTCTGGAAGCGACGCTCGAAGGCTGGGTCCTTGGTGAGGTACTTGCGGAATTCCTCGGCCGTGGTGGCGCCGATAATCTGGAAGGCACCACGCGCGAGCACGGGCTTGAGCATGGAACTTGCATCGATGGACCCCTCGGCAGAACCGGCACCGATGATGGTGTGCATCTCGTCGATAAACAGGATGACGTCGTCGGCTTCGGTGGCCTCCTGGATCACGTTCTTGAGGCGCTCCTCAAACTCGCCGCGATACTTGGCACCCGCGACAAGACCCGGCAGGTCAAGCGTCCAGATGTTCTGGTTCATGAGGTTCTCGGGCACGTTGCCGGCTGCAATCTGCTGAGCTAGGCCCTCGACGATGGCCGTCTTGCCCACGCCGGGGTCGCCCAGAATGAGCGGGTTGTTCTTGGTGCGGCGCGAAAGGATCTCCATCATACGCTGGACTTCCTTTTCGCGACCAATTACAGGGTCGAGCTCGCCGTCGCGTGCCTTCTGCGTGAGGTTGGTCGCGAACTGCTTAAGTGTATCGGTGCCGCTCCCCTTTTGCTGGGAGGCATCCGAGCCGCTAAAGAACGGCAGGCCCGCACCGGGACGACCAGCACCGGCGCCGGCGAGCGGACGCTTCTTGTCCTGGTCCTTGGCGGTGAGTTTCTCGATAGCCTTTTTGATGGAGGCGGACGACACACCCAAGCGCATGAGGATGTCCATGGCCATGCCGTTGCCCTCTTCGACGATACCGATGAGCAGGTGCTCGGTCGACACGTAGGTCTGGTTGTTCTCACGTGCCACGCGGAATGAACGCTCCATCACGCTGATGACGAGCGGCGTAAAGGCGAGCTTGGCCGCCTCGGTCTCCTCGCTGGGCTCGGGAACCGTGGTCTGGACCTCTTTGAGGGTGTCCATGATGTCGTCGTAGGAGATATCGAGCGAGCGCAGCGCCTCGGCAGCGATGCCCTCGTCCTCCTTGGCAAGCGCGAGCAGCAGGTGCTCGGTGCCCACCTTATTTGAATGAAGATCGAGCGCCTCCTGTTTGGCCATCGACATGACCTTGCGCGCTCGATCGGTAAATCTATCTAACATGCTCGTTTCCTTACATGAGTTCATCGAAATCAAAACGCCCGCCCGTCGGCGGCGCTTTTGTCTCTTTACCCACAGGTTGTCTATGTTAACAGCTGGAGGAATATCTATAAACCCGGCTCACATGAATGCAGGTTATGACCGCATCGCGGGACTCACCGCGCGATGCGCGACAGGCGCCCCGCAAGAGAAACCCTAGGCGTCTTTCACCACGTCGGGACTCGTCGCACGCGATGCGCGATAGGCATCGGCCTCCTTGGAGACGCGTTCGAGCAGCTCGGATGTATCGACGCCCTCGACTTGCGCGACCGTTTCCACCGTCTGCATGGCGACCGCCCTCAGGTACGCGCACGCGCTGTCCCCCAGCTGCTCGAGGTCTATCTCCTCGCCGCCCTCCCGGGCAAAGCCGACCGCCATCACAAAGTCCATGATGCCCGAGACCAGAAAGCCCACCGCAAAGCTCGAATCCGCCTTGAGCTCTTCTCCGTCGGGGTGGACGATCTCTCTCACGCGGTCGATGATGATCGTATGGATGCCCTGCACGACCTGCTCGGCGGCACCCGCCCTCATGGTGATGACGATGCGCCGCAGCAGGCAGCGGACGTCGCGCCGGTCGAACGCCGAAAGGTCGCCCTCGCTCGAAAAATGCCAGAGGGCATCGGTGATGAGCTCGTTATCCTGCAGCAGTTGGGCTATGGCGATGGCGACGAGTTCATCGAAATCGTGAAAATAGTAGTAAAACGTTCCGCGATTGCACCGGGCGGCGCGGGTCACCTCGCCAACCGACAGCTCGAAGATGCTGTTGTTCTCGATGAGCTCCCAAAACGCCTCGATGATACGGGTGCGTGCATCGGGCGCATCGGCGTCCTTACGCGGTCTCGCCATGCGCCTCACCGCACCCCTGCGCCTTGGCGTTCATGATGAGCATCTGAAGACGGTTCTCCACGTTGGCGAAGCTCACGTCGGGATCGTAGTCGAGCGGCAGGAACTGCGCCGTGGGATACTGCTCCTTGAGCGCATGGATGAGCCCGCGCCCCACGACATGGTTGGGCAGACACCCGAACGGCTGCAGGACCACGAAGTTGCGGCAGCCGCGCTTGGCGTGCTCGAGGATCTCCGCCGGAATCAGCACGCCCTCGCCCGCATCGAACGTATGGTGCAGGATCTTATCGCTCGCGCGCACGAGCTCGGGCATGCGCGTCGTCGGCTCGTAGAGCGGGCTCGCCGCGCCCAGGCGGTCGCAACGGTCGTGCGCGAGCTCGAACAGGTTGTCCGCCGTGGCGTACCAGGCCTTTTCGGGCAGCGACAGGTCGACGTGGAACTCGCGCGACTGCGCATGCTTGTAGAAATAGGTCTTGCGGATCACGTCGGTCATGCGCGCCTCGATGACCTCGAGCCCGTTGTCCTCGAGGTAGCGCTCGATCTCGTGGTTGGCGCCGAGATGGAAATTGAGCAGGTACTCGCCCACGATGAGAACGGTCGGATGCGGGTTCGAGCGGTCGTACGGAACGGCGTCCATGATCGCAAGCGCGCGTTTGAAGCCCGTCGCCTGGCCTCTCAGCCCGGAGCGCTCCATGCCCTCGATAACCTCATCGAGCGCGCGGTCGAACGCAGCGTCCGCCGCGCCCTTCTCGAGCTCGTAGGGACGGATGCGCCTAAGCATGGCCTCGAGGGTATCGATCATGGGAAGACCGTAGGCGATCTGGATGCTCGGGCCAAGGCCGAGCTTGAAGCCCGGATGCGCATTGTGGGCATCGACGTCGTCGTTGGTGAGCACCGGGACATAGTCGTATCCCGCGTCGTCGAGCGCGCGGCGCAGCAGGGGCATGTAGTGCGTCAGGCGGCAGTCGCCGATATACTTGCCAGTCACCACGGCGACGTCGTGCGGGTCGTACTTACCGCTCTCGAGTGCCGCGAGCGCCTCGCCGATCACGATTTGCGCGGGGAAGCAGATGTCGTTGTGCACATAGCGTTTGCCCAGGCGGATGGCATCCTCGCGCCCGATATCAAGGGCCTCGGCGCGCACGCCCTGATTGCGCATCGCCGCGGTCATGAGCCTGCAGAACGCATGGGAGGTGTTGGGGACCAGCGCGATCTTGTCGTGCCGGTCGCGCTTGGTGTACTTGACCTTATACGGGTCGTCGAGCGGATGGACCGCGTGCACCCGGGCGCCCTCGGCACGCTCCTCCGCGCGACGACGGTTGACCGACTCGATAAACGAACGCACGCGAATGCCCATGGGACCGGCGACGTCGCTCTCATCGAGCTTGATCATCATCGGAACCTTGGAGCCCATCTCGCCCATCATGCGCGCGATCTCGTCGGTGAGATACGCATCGTGGCCGCAGCCGAAGCTGCCCATCTGCACGAGCTCGAGCTCGGGCGTCGATGCGACGATGACCGCGCACGACAGCATGCGCGCATGGTAGTTGTTCACGATGTCGATGCGGCTGTTGGAAAGATCGACGTTGCAGACCCCCGGCACCGCATCGGGCGTCAGCACGGGGATGCCGCGCTCAGAGAAGAGCTTGGGCAGCCCGTGGTTGACCAGCGGGTCGTTGTGGTACGGGCGCGAAGCGATCACCACCGCGTAGCCGCCGTCCTCGCGCACGTTCTCGAGCACCTGCCTGCCGCGCAGCTGCAGCTGGTTCTCAAACGTCTGCTGCGCGCGGTCCGCCTGCTCGGTCGCCTTGGCAACCAGGTCGGCATCGATATCGAAGGTCTCCTTGCACCACGCCTTGAGCTGGCGGTTTCGGTCGCCCTCGTCGTACCAGTGGAACAGCGGCGTATCGAACGGAACGCCGAAACGCTCCTCCGGGTTATCGGAATTGCGCATCACGTAGGGGTATCCCTTTACGACGGCGCACATCCACTCGCTGGTAGAGGCGGTGTTTTCGGTGGGCACCGTCGTGATGATGGGCATGAAGATGCGGTCGACGCCGGCGTCGACGAGATTGCGGATGTGCCCGTGGACGAGCTTGGCCGGGAAGCACACGGTGTCGGATGTGACGTGCGCCAGACCGCGCTCGTACATCGCCTTGGTGCTGCGTCCCGAGACGCGCACCTTAAAGCCGAGCGTGCTGAAGAACGTCGACCAGAACGGCATGGTGTCCCAGAACTCGAGCACACGGGGAATGCCGATCGTGACATCGCGCCCCCCGCAGACGGGAACCGTGGGGCACGACTCGAACAGCAGCTTCTCGCGGTCGACAAAGAGATTGGGGGCAGCCGCGGTCCGGTCGCGCCCCGTGCCGGGTGCATGTGCCTCGCAAGCACCCTGCGGACGCAGCTCCTCCGCCGCGGGAACCTCGCGCACGAGCTCATCCCATGAGATGGCGCCGCCGCGCGGGCAGCGATTGCCCGTGACGTAAAGCGAGCCGTCGCCAAATGCCACGACCGCGCGCTGGCAGCGGTTGTTGCACCGACGGCAGGTAACGCCGCCGAACTCGCGATGCTCGAAGCGCTCCACGGCATCGAGCCCGATAAACGACGTGCCGGCGTCGCCCTTGCGGCATTTCTCGCGCGCGAGCAGGGCGATACCGATAGCGCCCATCAGCCCCGGGTGGGGCGCACGCGTGACGGGTTTGCCCAGATACTGCTCGAATGCGCGCAGCACCGCGTCGTTTCGGAACGTGCCGCCCTGGACGACGACTTTGTCGCCCAGACGGTTGAGATTTGAAACGCGAATGACCTTGGTGAACACGTTCTCGATAATCGAACGGCAGAGACCGGCCATGATGTCGCCCGGACCCTTACCGCGCCGCTGCTCGGAAACGACGCTGCTGTTCATGAACACCGTGCAGCGGCTGCCGAGAACGGCGGGGGCTTTGGACGAAAATGCCTCGGTCGCGATATCCTCAACGGCTATTCCGAGGTTTTTGGCAAAACCCTCGAGGAACGAGCCGCAGCCCGCAGAGCACGCCTCGTTGACGACGATATCGGTCAGCACGCCGTGGTTGAGCCAGATGGCCTTCATATCCTGTCCGCCGATGTCGAGCACGAAGGTCGCATCGGGAACGCATGCGCACGCGGCGCGGGCGTGCGCGACCGTCTCGACCGTATGGTAGTCGGCGTGGAACGCGCGCGCGAAAAGCTCCTCGCCGTATCCCGTGGTGCCCACGGCATCGATCGCAAGCGTGACTCCCGCTGTCTCCCAGCGGTTCTTCAAGCTGACAAGACCCTGTTGGGCGACGTCGAGCGGTCTGCCGTTATTAGACGCGTAGAACGAATCGACAAGCTCACCCGCCTCATCGACCAGGGCGAACTTGGTCGTCGTGCTCCCCGAATCGATACCGAGCGCCACACGCACCGTCTCTCCGGGCGCATACGCATCCGGACCCTTTGCCGGCGTCTCTTTGCCATGGCGTGCCATAAAATCCGCCTGCTCGGCAGGTGTGGCAAAAAAGGGCTGGGCAAGACGTCCCTCCCCGCTTGCGGGCGCGACCGTCTCGAGCTTATCCAGCCGGACAAAAGCGTCGGGAAGGTCGATCGGTTGGGACGATGCGAACATGTCGGTCAGCGACAGGGCGGCACCGCGCGCGACCATGATCTGCGGATCGCGCGGGACGATAACCTGATCGTCCGATAGATTCAGTTGCTCCCGGAACACGCGGACCAGCGTGGGGTTGTAGGCGAGCGTACCGCCCTCGAAGATTACCGGCGGCTCGATGTCGATACCCTGGGCCAGACCGCCGATCGTTTGGCGGGCGACCGCGTGAAGCGCCGAAAGCGCCAGGTCGGTGGTAGGAATGCCCTCGTTGAGCAGCGGCTGGATATCGGTCTTTGCGTACACGCCGCAGCGGCCCGAAACCTCGTGGACGGTCGTTCCCCGGCTTGCGAGCTGCTCGAACTCGCCCGATTCGGTGCCGACCCCCATGAGCTTTGCCATCTCGTCGATAAATGCACCGGTACCGCCTGCGCACGAGCCGTTCATGCGCATGTCGGCAACCTCGATGTCTCCCTTATCGTTGGTGCGGAAGAAGATCATCTTGGCGTCTTGGCCGCCCAGCTCGATGGCGCAGCGCGTCTGCGGATAGAACCTGCTGATCGCGAGCGCGTTGGCGACCACCTCCTGAACGTACGAGGCGCCCAGCGCGGTCGCGATATCGCGCGCACCCGAGCCGGTCACCGCAACGCGCAGCGACTCATGGGGAAAGCGCTCGGCGAGCTCGCCGAGCATGGCGCGCACGCTCGCTGTCTGACACGCCCCGTGGCGGCGATATCCCCACCACGCCTCGGTCATATCCTCGTGCATCGCGTAAACTTTGGTCGTCGTCGACCCTACGTCCAGTCCTACTAGCAACGCCATAATGCTCCGTCTCTCGCATTTTTCCTGCTAGAGATATACCACTCTACGTAATACAACAGACTGTTGTATTTAAACTCCGTATAAAATGCGGCTGCCGAAACGCTTCAGCAGCCGCCGAATGCACCAACAGATTGTTCTGCGCGCTAGCACGTCGGGCAACGGAGCAGCACGGGCCCTCCGGTCATGCGCACCGCTCACGCCCGCGATGCCGCCGAGAGAACTATCCACGCTTAGGGCTCCAACCAAGCAAGTCGCCCGCGCTCAGCAGATCCCTAAGCGAGCTACTCGCACTCAGGAGCCATAGCCTGCTCCAAGAGCTCGGCATGCTCCTCCTCGAAAACCGTCCCCACAGGGAAGGCGCGACGGAAGACGAAGTGGGAAATCGGACCGGCTACCAAAAGGTTCCACGGCAGCGCCATCACAAAATTATGCGGGATGTTGATCATCCAGATCGCGGGCACGGAATACAGGTTCGCAAGGATGCCACCGGGCATGTGCGTCAGACCCTCGCAGGCACCGTACAGCGACATGATGATGACCATGGGAACGACCATGCAGGAGCTGACGGCGAGCGTCATGGCGAGCGGCGAGCTCTTGCCCGGAGTGACCAAGTACTTAAAGGCGAAACCCTTGGCGAGCGGGCTGGCGACGAACCAGTCGCAGCACATGGCAAAAATGTAGGCAACGGGGAAGCCGAGCCACGCAGCGGCAACGACCTCGCCGTTGATGGCCCCATGCTGCAGGGCAACGTTGTAGATGCTCATCCAGAGCACCATGCAAAAGCACATGATAAAGGTGAACAGCAGGCTCTCTCGTTTGTTGATAGGCATGAAGGGCAGATTCCTCTCTGTGTTGTGCCGCGGCACCACGCAACAAAAACGGGCGGGCAAGATGGAGCTGTTGGGACTTCATCTCGCCCGCCCGTGGTACGTGCGTCTGCGACTACTTATGTGGTGGAACCAGCCTAGCACGAAACGCATGCGCTTCGTAAGCGTTGAGTTTATGAAGATGCAGGGCACCGATAATCCCCCGACCCCATAAGTTGCGGTGGAATACGGACTGTTTTGACCCTTTAAGCAGCAATTCAGTCCCTATTTCACCGCAACTCTTTTGGTGCAAAGTAACCTGTCCCCCTTGTACCAATTAGCTGGTGTGGCGCCAGCGAGGGTCGGTGAGAGTTCTCGCCACACCCAGCCCAACGGGCAGAAACGCTACGATGAGCACTGCGCGCACAAACCAGCCGAGCATATTGACTGTGTCGAAGGTGCACATGTAATACATAGAGCGATAGAGATACAGACCGGGCACCATAATGACAATCGAAGGCACCGTGAGGGCGATGCGCGGGTAGGTGAGCTTGACTTCAGCCAAGCTTGCGAGCAGCCCCGATACCAGCGCGCCGATAAACGCTGCTGCCTCGGGAGGCATTCCCGTGCTGAGGCCCAGGAAGGGAATCATCGTCGGCGCATCGACAAGGGTCAGACGCAGGGTATTGGACACGGCACCGATCAACCCAGCTGCCGCGGCCATCTTTACCGGGCTGTTGAACATCACCGAGAAGCCGAATACGCCAACGAAGCTCATCACCACGCGCAGGAGCGTAAGGGCAAGCGGCGAAAGGCCCAGTGGGGCAAAGTCGTCCGGCGCTAGGCCAACACACTCGGCAACCATCCAACCTACGAGGGTCGCCATCACAATAATCGATACGGCATATGAAAGGCGCTCGATACCGCTTCGCATGTCGAGCTTAGCGATGTCGAGGCCTGCCGTAATGAGCGGAAAGCCGGGAATCACAAAGAGCATGGCGCCGATATAGCCTTCTTGGTGCGACATTGCCCCCGGTATGACCTGGCCAAGGCCGAGCAATGCCAGCAGATACGAAACGCAAGCGAGCGCAACGCCGGTCGTCAGCGCGCTGAACTGACCAAGGCCCTGCTTGAGAATATGGGAGCGAGCAAAATTGCCGACACCAGCGCCTACGAACGCGCAGGCCATCTCGATAGGGCCGCCGCCGAGCAAAAAGACGAAGGCGCCACAAGCACAGGCCGCCGCAAGGCCCTGTTGCCAGGGAGCGTAATCGGGCTTTGAGCTCTCAACGGTCTTGAGCATCTCGTGGTATTCGTGCACGGTAAACCGGCGCCCGTAAATCTCGATTTCCTTTAAGAAGCTCTCCATCATCCAGATGCGATGGGTATTGACTCCCGTTGTGGGCAGGCTGACAACCTCGTTAAAGCAGTGGCCATCTTCGATGCAGGTGCACTCAAACGACAGGAGACTCAGGTCGACGTGAATCGTGACGCCGAGCACGTCAGCAACACGATTCATGGTATCGCGCACGCGCCAGGCACCCGTTCCGCTCGCGAGCATAAGCATACCGGTGCGGCAGATGATGGATGATTTATCGGTGAGCGGCGCATCGACGGCAAGTTCATCGCCTGCCGTCACGATCTGGTGCCAGTCAGTTTTCATATGGAGCGCGCCGGCACGGACACCGTGGTGCATGGGGGCTCTCGAAAGCAGCGAGTCAAGGCGCGAAGACTGTGGGGGCTCCGCCGATTCGCCCTCGTCCTCGTCGGGCTCTTCATCGATCAGATCAAAGGAATCAAGCGGCGCTGGCTCGCGACGGTCGATCAGCTCCTCGTCCTCATCATCAAAGTAATTGAACTGATCGAGCATGTCCTCTTCGATAGCACGCTCGCTCGCATCGTCCATCCCGGTGCTCCCTTCCTATCGACTAACCCCCATCCTAGACAGCGACGGCTAAAGGAAACATAAAAGAGACGGCTGTCATGCGAGCCATGTGTGCAATAGCCGTTGGGTAGTCGTTTGAGAACGCCCCCAATGACTATTGACGGCCAAGGCAACGCCGATGCTATGGCACCGACAGCGAAAACCCGCCAGAGCGAGCAAGGTGCCTTGAAACGAGGCGGCATTGACCTTTTGGTCATGCCGCCGAAGTTGAAAGGCAGATTGCCGCTCTGGCGGGCTTGCAGCGTCAACTGGTTACGCGGGTTGGTAAACCCGCGTAACCCCCTAGTACATCTTTGCGCCGGCGGGGATGGAAGCGTCGAGCTGGATCAGGTTGAGGCGCTCCTCGCCCTCCTCCTCGTGGATGGCGCTGATCAGCATACCGCAGCTGGGAATACCCATCATCTTGCGCGGAGGCAGGTTGGTGATGGCGAGCAAGGTCTTGCCGACCAGGTCCTCGGGCTCGTAATAAGCGTGAATACCGGAGAGGATGGTGCGGTCGGTACCGGTACCGTCGTCGAGCGTAAAGTTCAGCAGCTTCTTGGACTTCTTGACGGCCTCGCATGCCTTGACCTTCACAGCGCGGAAATCGCTCTTGGAGAAGGTATCGAAGTCGACGAACTCCTCGAACAGCGGCTCAACGGCGATCTTGGAGTAATCGAGCGTGGGCTTAAGCGACTTAACGAACGGGCTTGCGGCGTTGCCGGCCTCGGCAGCCTTGGCAGCGGCGGCACCGGACTGGAAACCCTTCTCGGGCTTCATGTGCGGGAACAGCAGGACGTCGCGAATGGAAGCCTGGTTGGTGAGCAGCATGACCACGCGATCGATACCGATGCCGATGCCGCCCGCGGGAGGCATACCGTACTCGAGGGCGCGTACGTAGTCCTCGTCGTACTCCATAGCCTCGTCGTCGCCGCCGGCCTTCTCGGCCATCTGGGCGGCAAAGCGCTCGGCCTGGTCGACCGGGTCGTTGAGCTCGGAGAATGCGTTGGCGTACTCGTGGCCGGCGATGACCAGCTCAAAGCGGTGCGTCAGGCGCGGATCGTCCTCAAAACGCTTGGCAAGCGGGCTGACCTCGATGGGGTAATCGCATACGAAGGTCGGGTTGACGATGGTGTCCTCGCCCAGCTCATCGTAAATCTCGGCGATGATCTTGCCAGCAGTCCACTCGGGCTTAATCTCCAGACCCTTCTCGCGTGCGGCGGCGGCAAGCTCCTCGACCGGCGTGTCGATGGTGACCTGCTTGCCGAGCACGTTCGAGACGATGTCGGTCATGGGACGGCTTGCCCACTCACCGGAAAGATCGATGGTCTGACCCTGGTACTCAATGACCTCGGGGTTGCCGATGGCCTTGTTGGCAGCCTTGATGACACCCTGGGCGAGCGCCTTCATGCCCTCGAGGTCGGAGAAGGCACGGTAGGCCTCCATCGTGGTGAACTCGGGGTTGTGGGTGAGGTCCATGCCCTCGTTGCGGAAGATGCGACCGATCTCGAACACACGCTCAAAGCCGCCGACGATGCAGCGCTTGAGGTGCAGCTCGGTAGCAATGCGCAGATAGCACTCCTGGTCGAGCGCGTTGAAGTGCGTGATGAACGGCTTAGCCGTGGCGCCGCCCTGGATTGTCTGCAGGATGGGGGTCTCGACTTCCATGTAGCCGTCAGATTCCATGAAGCGGCGGAAGGTGGAGAGAATCTGCGAGCGCTTGCGGAAGGTCTCGCGAACATCGTCGTTGGCAATCAGGTCGACATAGCGCTGACGATAGCGGGTCTCCTTGTCGGAGAGGCCGTGGAACTTCTCGGGCAGCGGGCGAACGGCCTTGGAGAGCAGCGTCGCGCTCTTGGGGGCAACGGAGAGCTGGCCGCGCTTGGTGCGAACAACCACGCCGGTCACGCCCAGGATATCGCCAAGGTCGAGAGCCTTGAGCGTATTCCAAGCTGCCTCGTCCATGTCGTTGATGCGGCAGAACAGCTGAATCTCGGCGGTAGCGTCGCGCACGACGATAAACATGATCTTGCCCTGACCGCGCTTGGCGACCACGCGGCCGCCGATCTTCACGACGTCCTCAGTATCCTCGCCATCGGCAAGATCGGCATATTTGGCCTCAATGTCGACGACATAGTCCTCGATCTCGGAGTGCTCGGGATAGGGGTTCTGGCCCGCCTCGAACAGGGCGGCGCGCTTTGCCAGACGCGTGGCGCGCTCGTCGTTGAGCGTCGAGGCCTGATCGGCGACGTTCTGGTTCTCTGCCATAAGTTAGCTCCTCAAACTAAAACGCTCCCCAGGATTCGGTCCCAGGGAGCGAAAACATACCTTTACGCGGGACCGTGGTCTAGCGTGCGATCTTTGCGATGGTGTAGACGCGGGTCTTGCCCGAAGGCGTAACGACCTCGACGGAGTCGCCCTCGCCGTGACCGATAATGGCGTGGCCGACCGGAGACTCGTTGGAGATCTTGTGCTCGAGCGAGTTGGTCTCGGTGGTACCGACGAGCGTGACTTCCATGACCTCACCGTTGGGATCGATCAGAGAAACGGTGGAACCGATGGAGACGGTCAGATCGCCCGTGGTGGCAGCAACCTGAGCGTTGGCGAGGATGGCCTGAATCTCGGCAATGCGAGCAGCATTCTGGGCCTGCTTGTCCTTGGCGGCATCGTACTCGGAGTTCTCCGAAAGGTCGCCGAACGCGCGGGCTTCCTTGATGTCCTCGACGATCTCCTTGGCGTAATCGCCCTCACGCCAAGCAAGCTCCTCGACGAGCTTCTGGCGGCCCTCAGCGGTCAGTACGATCTGGCTTGCGTCCATACGGATATCTCCCCAACTATGATGTAACGATCAACTGTCAACAAAACGAAAAAGACCGGCTAGCCTGCGGGCAAGCCGGTCAGGTGCTCACCCCAAAGGGATGGGACTACTCTGCGTCCGCGTCGCTGTCCTCTGCCTGCTTTTTCTTGGCAGCAGCGAGCTTGGCCTCGAGCTCTGCGATCTCCTTGTCCTCCTTGGACTCCTCGACCACAACGTCCTCGGCCTGCTTGGTTTCGCCCTTATCGTCGCCCTCCATACCCTCGCGGATATTCTTGACGGTAGAGCCGAGAGACTTGCCGAGCTTCGGCAGGTTCTTAGGCCCGAAGATGATCAAGACAACGACGAGAATAATGATGAGCTCAGGAGCCCTCAGTCCAAACATGTAGACCTCCACAATACAGCGAGACAAGCTCGAATGAGTATACCGCGGGTGCCGCGGTATCACAACAATAGCTAAAAAAAGGGACCGCAAGAAGCGGTCCCTTCTCATGCTCTGGTCGGGTTGACTGGATTTGAACCAGCGACCCCTGCGTCCCGAACGCAGTGCTCTACCAAACTGAGCCACAACCCGTTAGCTCGACTATAGTAACAAAGATTTTCGTCGCGTGCTAGAGAAATTTTTATTTCTTTGGCGCGTCGATTTGAACCGTGTTGGGAATAAGCTCAGTCGCGCAGGCCCACCAGCCATTTTGCTGGGCAGCTCCCGCAAGATGGGCTGCTGCAGCGACGGTATCGCAAATGGCAAACGAGCAAGCACCCGAACCGCACACGTCCACGGCAACGGTTCCCTCCTGTGCGCGCAGCCAGTCGAGAACTGCCTGGATCCGCGGCTCCATCTGCGCGGATATGACGCCCAGATTGTTATGAACGAGCGCATATGCCGCCTCGGCATCGCCGGCGCGTAAGACAGAAGCAATCGCATCGGGTTTTTCCGCGGGCACCGGGCTCTCATCAAATCGTCGATACGCTTCAACCGTTGAAACGCTCGTCTCGTGCGGTTTGACCAATACGACAGGTGTCGCCGGAAGCACAGGATACTCAGTGGCCAGCACATCTCCCCCGCCGACGTAGAATGCGGGACTCGTGTGCAAAAAGAACGGCACGTCGGCGCCGATACCGCGAGCGATGTCATCGAGCGCGGGGTCGGCGCGGTCGATACCCCACAGCTCGGCCAAGGCAACGATGACCGCAGCGGCATCCGTCGAGGGGCCTCCCAGGCCGGCGCACAGCGGGATACGCTTTTCGATCGTCACGCACACGTTGGCATCGCGACCGTAACGCTCGGCCATAGCGATTGCCGCCCGATAGGCCGTATTTTTTTGCATGGGAAAATCGGATGCCGGAACCGTCTGGACGGTCAACGCCTGCGCCGGCGTGACCGTCACGGTATCGGCTAGACCGACGGCTGCCATCAGGGAATCGACCCTGTGATAGCCGCGGGCGTCGCGCTCGGTATGAACCCCCAGATAGAGGTTAATCTTTGCCGGCGCGGTAAGGATGAGGGACCGATCGGTCACCGTTAGTGCTCCTCGAGCTGGTTGCCGAGCGGGGTAAAGATATGTTCGCCGCTCTCGGGGTCGAACAGTTCGACCTGGCCGGTAAGGACATCGATGTACTGGTAGGACTGACGCGATTTGCGGCCGCGACGCTCGTCAACCTCAACGATAAAGACAGCGGGGTGGACGCTCTTGATGGTGCCCATGCGCTCGATGACGCGGGTACGGCCCATGTTGGCCTTAACCTTGACGCGATCGCCCACCATATCGGTCAGCTTCTCGTGGATGTCGTCGACGTGATTGACTTCCATCTCTTCCATGAATAGGGCCTCCAGAGGGTGCAATTCAAAAAGGGGATAATACCCCTAAGATAGACAAAACTCTAATACTATAGCACCCTGTTGCAGCCATACGCAAGCAGCTAAAAAAGCCCGGTCCCAAATACGTACCAGACGATAACCTCACATGACCAGTTCACGTCAGCGAACGACCACCATTCGAGCCAAGGTGTCGCGAAAGAGGAGCGACGCGTACTTTGGTACGCGAGCGACGGTTTGAGCGACAGATTGGCCGAATGGTGGCCGTGCAGCGTCGAGTAGTTACGCGGTTTGGTAAAACCGCGTAACCTAAAGATTGTCTGTGTCCAGGACGATGGTGAACGGACCGTCGTTGACCAGGTCGACCTTCATATCGGCGCCAAAGATACCGTGCGCCACATGCTCAACGTCCTGAGCGACGAGTGTCAAAAAGTACTCGTAAAGTTCGTTAGCGACATCGGGCGCGCCGGCGTCCGTAAACGACGGACGGCGGCCGTGGCGGCAGTCGGCAAACAGCGTGAACTGCGACACCACGAGCACCTCGCCGTCGACATCCGCCAGCGCCAAGTTGGTCTTGCCGTTCTCGTCCTCGTTGATACGCAGCCCGCGGAGCTTGCCCCACAGCTTGTCGGCTTCGGCGCGTGTGTCGCCGTGGCCCACGCCCAGCAGCACCAAGTAGCCGCGTCCAATACGGCCCACGCACTCGCCGTCGACTGTCACGCTGGCGTTGAGCACGCGCTGCACCACCGCACGCACGGTCTACTCCTCGCCCGTCAGCTTGGCGGACAGATGCTCGAGCGCATGGAAACGATGGCTGATGGCGTTCTTCTCGTCCGCCGTGAGCTCGGCCATGGTCTTGCCCGGCGTATCGACCGGCAGGAACAGCGGGTCGTAGCCAAAACCGTGTTCGCCGCGGCCCTCGTGCGCGATAACGCCTTCGCAGGCGCCCTCGCCATAGGTGACCAGGCCGTCCGTATCGATAAGCGCGACGACGCTCATAAAGCGCGCGGTACGGTCCTCGTCTGCCACGCCTTCCAGGTTAACGAGAAGCTTGGCGTTGTTGGCGGCATCGTCGCCATGCACGCCCGCATAGCGCGCGCTATACACGCCCGGCTCACCGTCCAACGCATCGACGACCAAGCCGGAGTCGTCGGCGATGGCCATAAGGCCCGTCTCCTCGACCGCAGCCTGCGCCTTGATGATGGCGTTCTCCAAAAACGTCGTGCCGTTTTCCTCGGGGTCCTCAAAATCGCCCAGCTGGCCGAGCGCCACAAAGCGCACCTCGGGCATGACCTTGCCCAAAATGGCCTCGATCTCGGTGAGCTTATGGGCGTTGCCGGTTGCCACGACGATGGTCGCCGCCGGGTCGAGGGTGTCGATGTCAATCTTCTCAAGTGCCATAGCTGGTCTCCTTTGTCTCTATAGCAATGACGAGTTGAGGACGACGAGGACTTCGGCCTCTCTCCCGTCTCAATCAACGGCAGTCTTATACTTCGACGTTTTCCCAGATAAAACCTGCCAAAATAAACCTGTCCCTTTTTGGCAGGTTAGGCGAGGGCTTGGCGCTGAAGCTCGATGAGCTCGGCGATACCCTTGTCACCCAGGTCGAGCAGAGCGTTGAGACGCTTGCGGTCGAAGGGCGCCTGCTCGCCGGTACCCTGGAGTTCGATCATCTCACCAGAATCGGTGGCGACGAGGTTCATGTCGACCTCGGCGTGGCTGTCCTCGGAATAATCCAAGTCGAGCAGGGTGTTGCCGTCGACGACGCCCATGGAAATGGCGGCAACCTGGCCCGTGAGCGGGATGCGCTCGAGTTTGCCCGCCTCGACCCACATGGCAAGGGCGTCGTGCAGCGCCACCCAGGCGCCGGTAATGCTCGCCGTACGCGTGCCGCCATCGGCCTGGATCACATCGCAGTCGACGGTAACGGTGTACTCGCCGAGCGCCTTCATATTGACGACGGTACGCAGGCTGCGGCCGATAAGCCGCTCGATCTCCATGGAGCGGCCCTTGCGGTTGGCATGCTCGCGCTTGCAGCGTTTACCGGTCGAGGCCGGTAGCATCGCATATTCCGCCGTTACCCAGCCGGCCTTGGCGCCCTTGCGCCAACCAGGCACACCCTCCTCGATGGTGGCGGCGCACAGTACGTGCGTGTCGCCGAACTCAGCCAGGCACGAGCCGTGGGCGTGCTTCATGACGCCGCGGGTGAGCTTAACGGGGCGCAGCTCGTTGACAGCGCGGCCGTTGGCGCGGTTGACCTGCATGTATTCCATGGAACTATCCTTTCGGCAAAAGATGTGGCGAAGCCTCCGGCGACATTGCGAGCCTAACCGAGTTCGTCGATATCGACATGCTCGATGCTTTTAAGCGGCTGGCCAAAGATAAAGCTACCCGCCACCGCAAACTCGGCAATGTTGTCAGACGTGGTGGCAAAGCGATGCTGTGGCTCGGCGGCATCGCCCGCCAGCTGCTCACGGCGCGTGAGGATATCGGTCAGCTCGCGGGTGGTCTCCTCGGCGGAGCTCACCACGCGCACCCCGGGTCCTAGCGCATGGCGGATGGGACCCACCAGCAGCGGGAAATGCGTGCAGCCGAGTACCACGGTATCGATGCCACGATCGTGCAGCGGCTCGACTGTGGTGCCGACCAGCGCGCGAACGGCTGGCGTATCAAAAATATCCTCGTTCTCGAGCCACTGCTCCTGCAGATGCGCGCCCGAGGCGAGCTCGTGCTCGACGACCTCGACAAAGCTCGAAGCCGGGCAGCCATACACATCGACACCAGCATCCAAATCCTGGATGGCGCGCGTGTAGGCGCCCGAGCGAATGGTGAGGTTGGTGGCGAGCACGCCCACGCGACGCGTACGCGTGCTGTTGATGGCGGCGCGTGCGCCCGGGGCGATCACGCCGATCACAGGAACGTCGAGCACTTGCTGAGCCAGACGCAAGGCCGCGGCGGTCGCCGTGTTACAGGCGATGACCATGATCTTAACGTCGTGCCTCGATAGCCAGCGGCCCGCCTGCAGCGCAAACGAGCGAACCTCGTCCTCGGTGCGGGTGCCATAAGGGCAGCGTTTAGTGTCACCGAAATAGTAGACGGACTCGCGCGGAAGCGCCGTTGCGATCGCGCGCGCGACCGTTAAGCCGCCCAGGCCCGAGTCGAACACGCCGATCGGACGCGTGTCCCCGGCCAGATTATCGATATCGGACATTACCTCACCAGATTCTCTCTCGAAAAATGCGACCATGCGTGATGCGTCGCGCTACGAACGGGCCGCGACCAACAGCTCGGCCGTTGCCACCCAACCGTCGACAATCTTGCCGCGCGTAATATAGGCATTGTCGCAGGCATCCAAGAACTCCGGGGCACCGGCGCTCGTCAGACCGTTCTCGACCAGGCAGAACATGCCAACATGGTCGGCCATGTAGAAGTCGGACTCGGAGTCACCGAGCGCAAGCGTCTCCTCGCGCTCGATCCCCAGGTGCTCGCAGAAGCGCGCAATGGCAACGCCTTTGTTGAGACCCGCCGGATTGATGTTGAAGGCGCGGCCGTCCTCGACGCGATTAAGCTCGAGCGTCGTCGGCTTGGACAGGTGAGTCAGATGGCCGTTGCAAGCCCAGACCAGACCGCAGCCGGCCTCGTCCAGGATGGCCTGGACCTCATCGTCGGGCACATCGCCGCGCATGCCGACGGTGACCTCACGGTACTTGTAGCCGGTCGACATGTCGTTGTGGTATTCGATCTTGTGCGGCCAGCGGGCAAGGATCTTCTCGCACACGCCGGTCTGCTCGATCACCTGGTGCGGCGTGAGACCGCAGGCGGGGTCGTAGGGCATGTCGCCCGTCAGGTACTCCCAGTCGTTGGCCTTGAGGTCGTACATGACCAGGCCGCCCATCTCGCCGATGTAGGAGTTGAGGCCGAGCACGCGGGCGTCCTCATGGATCATGGTGCGATTGCGACCCGAGGTGGGAACCACCTGGATGCCGGCACGGGCGAGCGCGACAACCGCCTCGACGAGCTTGGTCGAGGGATTGCCGTCGTTATCGCGCAGCACGCACGAGCCGGGGGCGAGCATCGTGGCGTCCAGATCGGTAAAGACATACTTGACCTTGGCAAGGCGCTCGCGCATCTCGCCCGAAAGCTCGGCAACGGTCGGCAGGATGTTGTGGGACATGGTCACTCCGTTTACATAGAAGGGGCTGGTCTAGGCGTCGTACGCCGCAAGGGTGCGCTTGAGAATCAAACCGTCGCGCTCACAAGGCTCGGGTCCGTTCTTGCGCAGCATACACTCTTCCTCGCCCTTACCGGTCACGATGACCACGGCAGGACGGACAGTTTCGCGCACGGCAGTCTCGATAGCGGCAACGCGATCAGTCACGATTTGCCAGTTATCATTTCCCTGCGCTTGAACGTTGCGCGCGATCTCGGCGCAGATGTCCTCGACATCCTCGGGGCCGGGGTCATCCTCGGTAATCACGATTCGGTCGGCATACTTGCCAGCGGCGATGCCCATCGTGGTGCGTCGATCGACACCCTTACCGCCCGTAGCGCCAAATACAACCGCCAGCTCGCGCTCGGGATAGTTCTCGCGCAAGTCGCGCAGGAGTGTCTCGAGGCTCATGCCGTTATGTGCAAAATCGACGATGCCCAGGATTTTGCCCGATACGGACGGATAGAGCTCCATACGACCGGGAACGAAGACGCCCTCAAAGCCATGGACGATACCCTCTTCGGAAATGCCCAGGGCCTCGGCGCAGGCAATAGCGGCAAGCGCGTTGGACACATTGAACTTAACCGGCGTGGGAATCACAATGTCACGCGTAAAACGGGGCGTGCGCACCGTTGCCACCACGCCGCAGTCGCCATTGCGAATCGCCAGCGCAAGCACGTCGGCACGCTCGTCGGTCAGGGAGAACGTCACCGTACGTTCGCAACGAGATGCCGCCTCGAGCACGCGATCGACCTTATCCATATCGAGATTGACCACGGCAAAACGGCTCTGCAAGAAGATTTTGAGCTTGCTGGCAAAGTAATCCTCGAGCGTCGGATGCTCAATCGGCGAAATGTGATCCTCGCCGATATTGGTAAAGGCGCCGACTTCAAAGTCAATCTTGCCCGTACGCTCGTATTTGAGGCCCTGACTCGATGCCTCCATAACCAGCCACGGGGCACCCGCCTCCGCAGCATGCGCGATGCGAGACTGCAGCAGGAAGGATTCGGGGGTCGTCAGCTTGGAAGGGCCCGTCTCGATGCCGTCGTCGAACTCAATGCCCGTATTAAGAGCGGGTCGATGACAGCCCGTAAGCTTGGCCTCGTTGGCGAGGATGCCGCGCAGATAAAAGCTGCAGGTCGACTTGCCCTTGGTGCCTGTAAAGGCGCAGACCTTCACCTTACCCGACGGGTGCCCATAAAAGGCATCTGCCACCACGGCGAGCGTGCGACGAATATCGCTCACAATCACCGCGGGAAGATCAACATCGTAATCGACCTCGGAAACGTAGGCCACGGCGCCATCGGCGATTGCCGAAAGCAGGTACTCGCGCTTAAACGCACGGCCTTTGCAGACAAACAACGTGCCCGGACGCACCTGGCGCGAGTCATCAGTCGCAAACTCAATGCGCTGGTCGCACGAAGCGCTCGGTCTGGAAACAACAAGGTCATCTTCCTCGAGCAACTCTATATAGCGCATCAGAGTTAGCTTCTCTTGTGTCGGACTCGACATACAAAGACCTCTCTCGCTAAATTCAGCCTTAAAGGGCAGAAGACGTCCCGCGGCAGAAACGATGAAACATTCTGTATTATCAACCATCCTAATATGCCACCTGACCTTGCGCGCATCACAGCCTTCTAAAAAATTGCATGGACTGTGCCGTGGTCTAATAAATGGCAACAGTGTTCACCCCGTGTAAAACCAAGGAAATCTGGGTGCTGTTCTTTAACATAGCGTTCGCAACCACGTCCCGCCGCTTCGCCTGAAGATCGGGACGTGGTTTTTTCGGTTCGCTCGGCGCTTATGCCCTATCACGAAACAAAAGATTGGCATGATAGTAAAGATTATTTGACATCAGCTGCCGCAATCCTTGCGGCAGTACACCTGAGCCGTCAGCAGAAAGGATCTTGCATGTGCGGTTTTGTCGGTTTTACCGGTACAGATGAACAGAGTGAGCTGGTTCTCACGGCCATGATGAATCGCATCATCCACCGTGGTCCCGATATGGGCGGCCAGCATATCGTCGACAACGTTGCCCTTGGTTTTCGTCGTCTTTCGATTCTCGATCTTTCCGAAGCTGGAGCCCAGCCCATGTCGAGCGACGACGGCAAGGTCACGATTGTCTTCAACGGAGAGATCTACAACTTCCAGGAGCTTCGCGCCGAGCTGGAGGCGGCCGGCTACGCCTTCCACTGCAACGCTGATACCGAAGTCCTGGTACACGGTTACGAGGAGTGGGGCGAGGACCTGGTCAACCGTCTGCGCGGCATGTACGCGTTCGTGATTCACGACCAGAACAAGAACAAACTCTTTGGTGCTCGTGACATCTTTGGTATCAAGCCGTTCTATTACTACCAGGCATCCGATGGCTCGCTGCTGTTTGGCTCCGAGATCAAGAGCTTCCTGGACCATCCCAAGTTTGAGAAGGCTGTCAACCACGACGCGCTGCGTCCCTACCTGACGCTGCAATTCCCCGCCACGGAGGAGACCTTCTTTAAGGGCGTGTTCAAGCTTGCCCCGGCGCATTGCTTTACGTATGACCTGACGACCAACACCATGGACATCAAGCGTTACTGGAGCTGTGACTTCACCGACGACAACTCCAAGACCTTCGAGGAGTACGTGGACGAGTGCGACAAGGTCGTGCACGAAAGCGTCGCTGCGCACCGAATCGCCGATGTTAAGGTGGGCTCGTTCCTTTCTGGCGGTGTGGACTCCAGCTACATTGCCGCCTGTCTCATGCCCGACACCACGTATTCTGTCGGCTTCGATTACAAGAACTTCAACGAGACCAACTACGCCGCCGAGCTTTCCGACAAGCTGGGCATCAAGAACGTGCGCAAGATGATTACCGCCGACGAGTTCTTTGATGCACTGCCCGATATCCAGTACCACATGGACGAGCCGCAATCGAACCTGTCCAGCGTGCCGCTGTACTATCTGGCGCAGATGGCTTCCAAGGAGGTCACCGTCGTCCTTTCGGGCGAGGGTGCCGACGAACTGTTTGCCGGCTATGAGTGGTACGAGGACACCCCCGAGATGCGCACCTTTAAGAAGCGCGTGCCGCTCGGCGTACGTCGCGCCCTGGGCTCACTCGTTCAGCATCTCCCCTACTTTAAGGGCCACAACTTCCTGACGAAATGCGCCGAGGTTCCCGAGCGCTGGTATGTGGGTCAGGCAAAGGTGTTCGATCCCTCCGAGGTCGACGAGGTGCTCAAGCCCGCTTATGACACCGGCAAGAACGCCGCCGAGATGTGCGCCGAGTACTACAAGCAGGTTCCCAACTGCTGCGAGCTTTCCAAGAAACAGTATCTGGATATGAACATGTGGCTGCCGGGCGACATTCTGCTCAAGGCCGACAAAATGTGTATGGCGCATTCTCTGGAGCTTCGCGTCCCGTTCCTGGACAAGAAGGTCATGGAGTTTGCCGAGCACATCCCCGCCAACTACCGTGTTAACGAAGAAGGCTGCAAGCTCGTCCTGCGTCACGCCGCCAACCGCACGCTGCCCGACGAGTGGGCAACGCGCAAGAAGGTGGGCTTCCCTGTACCGGTCAAGTTCTGGCTGCGCGAGCAAAAGTATTACGACTACGTAAAGGAATACTTCACCGCGCCGTGGGCTGCTGATTTCTTTGACACCGATGCGCTCATGAAACTGCTCGACGATCACTTTAAGGGTCGCGCGCTCAACCAGCGCAAGATCTATACCACGCTGACGTTCCTCATTTGGTACAAGCGCTTCTTTATCGACGAGGACAAGGGCGCTAAAGTCGCCGCTTAGTTTTCGTTATGAATTAGCGGTGAACAGCGCAGGGTTTCCGCTATACTCAATCCCTGCGGGCGATTGGCGCAACGGTTAGCGCAGGTGCTTTACACGCACAAGGCTGGGGGTTCGAATCCCTCATCGCCCACCACTGATTTGTTAGGCTCCCAGCTATGGGGGCCTTTCTTTTTTGGGCCCATCGCAGAGGGATTCGAACCCGACAGGGTGCGGAGCTGAGGAAACGCGAAGCGTTTTCCAGCGCAGCACGCGAGGAGCGGAGCGACGAAGCGGGGCGCGGACGGCGCCAGCCGCACGCGGACATCCCTCATCGCCCGCCATTGAATTGATAGGCCCCCAGCGATGGAGGCCTTTCTTTTTTGGGCCGGTGCATGGGATTCGAACCCGCAAGAGTGCGGAGCTGAGGAAACGCGAAGCGTTTTCCAGCGCAGCACGCGAGGAGCGGAGCGACGAAGCGGGGCTCGGGCGGCGAAATGGACCCTTGGCGAATACCCGTGTGCAAAAAATGCCAAATATGAGTACTGCTACCTTTTTAGTAGCAGCGTTTTCGAAGTCATAAAAGGCAAATCCGGCATTAGAACGACGATCGATAGTCCAGTTAAGCCAATTTGCCAACTACAAAACTGGACATATGTGGCCCAACTCATCTAAAAGTGCCTAATTTATATGTTACGAAGTTAGTGCCCGTACTCATATTTGCCACTTTTTGCACACGGCCTATCCCAGCCATGGTAAATCGATAGCAAAACGGGCTCCAGACCGCTGAATCGTGCCGCATATGGCACGTCCGCAGTCCGGAACCCGGTCCAAATTAAGTTATTGCGCCGTGTTAGGCCAAAACACCCGCCAGGATCTCGATCAGGTTGTCCACGTCGGCCTCTTCGCACACGAGCGGCGGAAGGAAGCGCAGCGTATGTGCGCCTGTAGCGTTGATCACGGCACCAGCCCCCAATGCACGGGCCACGACGTCGTGTGCATCACCCGCGGCAGCATCCAAATCGCAGCCGAGCATCAGGCCGCGACCACGCACCTCTACCACATGCGGAAGCTTAGCCAGCGCCTGCTCCATATAGGCGCCAACCTTGGCAGCATGCTCGGCATAATCGCCGTGCACAAGCGCGGAGAGCGTCGCGGCACACGCCGCGATGGCCAAGCAGCTGCCACCGAAGGTCGAACCATGATCGCCGGGCTTAAAGACGTCGGCGATTTCCTTCTTTGCCACCACGGCACCCATAGGCACACCGTCGGCAATGCCCTTGGCAAGGCTCATGATGTCGGGCTCCACGCCATAGGTCTGGAACGCAAACGGCTTACCCGTACGAAAGATTCCGCACTGGACCTCGTCGGCAATAAGCACGGCACCCACCTCGTGCGCCAAGTCGCGCGCCGTAGCCATAAACTCCTCGGTCATGGGGTGCACACCGCTCTCGCCCTGAATCGGCTCGAGCATCACGGCGCAAATTTCACTGCCCAACTGCTTAAAAATTGCACGCAGTTCATCTACATCGTTGGGTGTGCAGGCCACAAAGCCACCCGGCAGCGGACGGAAACTGTCCTGTAGCCAATCCTGCATGGTGGCGGCAATGGTCTCGAGCGTACGGCCGTGGAAGCCGCCACGCATGCATACGATGGTGTTGCCGCCGTTACCAGCACGCTTGGCGTACAGACGCGCAAGCTTCATCGAGCCCTCGTTGGCTTCGGCACCAGAATTGGCAAAGAACGTCTCCCACACCTGCTCGTCCGCAGCCGGGGCACCGAGCGCAGCGGCCGTGGTCTCATCGCCGGCGACAATGGCATCGGCCAGCACGCACGCACCATCTACGTCGTCGTTGGCAAGCTTGGACAGCAGCGCCGCGACCTGTCCACGCCGCTCGATGTAGAAGTAGTTAGACACATGCAGAAGCTTTTTGGTCTGAGCCTCGAGCGCCGACAGCACTGCCGGGTTGCCGTGGCCCAGGCTGCACACGCCGATGCCGGCAAGAAAATCGAGGTATTCGCGGCCATCGTCGCCGGTGAGCTTCATGCCGCGGCCTTCGACAAACTCGACCGGAGAGCGACCGAAGGTGTGCATGACGTAGTAGGATTCGAGCGATTGTTGTGCTGCAAGTGACATGAGATACCTTTCGTTAAGCGCCAAGTAGCGCGGAGTTTGGGCGTAATGGCGTAGCAATTTTGAGCCGGCTAGACCGTTTGAAGCTTCTCGACCTCGTCGAGATTCTCGGTCAGGCGCGCCGCAAAGGTCGAAAGCGGGTGCGGGTGCGTATCGAACTCGTAGGCCGTCTCGGTAGAATGGATCACGGTGCCGACGCCGGCATCGGTCAACAGCTCAAGCAGCAGCGAATGCGGCGTGGTACCGTTAATGATATGGGCGCGGAACACGCCACCGGCAAGCGCGTCGACGGCCGCACGTAGCTTGGGAATCATGCCCTTATCGACCTCGCCACCGTAGAGCATCTCGTTAACCTCGTCGAGCGTTAGGTTAGAGATAAGCGAATCCTTATCGCTAAAGTCCTTGTACAGGCCATCGACGTCGGTCAAAAAGATCGCCTTATGCGCGTGAAGCGCTGCCGCGACGGCACCGGCGGCGGTATCGGCATTGATGTTGAAGAAACCGCCGTCCTCCCCCGCCGCGACGGTAGCGATGACGGGGATGTACTCGCTATCGAGCAAACGCTCGATATAGTCCGTGTTGACGTTCGTCACTTTGCCCACGCGACCGAGCTCGGGGTCGAGCGGCTCGGCGATGAGCGTGCCGGCATCGCTGCCCGACACGCCCACGGCCAGGTTGCCGTGGTGGTTGATAGCAGCAACCAGCTCCTGGTTAACCTTGCCGCCCAGCACCTCGCGCACGATATCCATAGTCGCCGGCGTAGTCACGCGCTGGCCGTTCTTAAACTCGACGGGAATATCGTAATGGCTCAACGCCTCGTTGATGGCCTTGCCGCCGCCATGCACGATGACGGGGCGCATGCCGATAATCTTGAGCAAAACGATGTCGCTCATCACGTCGCGGCGCAGTTGCTCATCGACCATGGCGGCTCCGCCATATTTGATAACGACCGTCTTGCCGGTCAGGTTTTTAATCCACGGCAGCGCTTCGAACAGCAGCTGCGCGGTTGCTTCGTTGGATTCGCTCGAACGACAGTCGCGTGCGAATTTCATAATCTGCCTCATCTTTCGTATCGTTATCACGCCGTGCTTCGCTGTCCGCAATGCGGCAAGATGCGCAGCGTGCCTGGAATCTAGGAACGGTAGTCGCCGTTGATGGAGATGTACTCGTGCGTGAGGTCGCAGGTCCACACGGTCGTTGCCGCGTCGCCTGCACCCAGGTCGGCCGAGATCACGATCTCGGACGCCTCAAAACGTCGCAGAGCCTCGTCCTCGTCAAAGGGAACAGTCAGACCGTCGCGGCAGACCGGCATGCCCATCATGTCGATGGAAACGTCTTCCTGATGAAACTTCACGCCGCACTTGCCGAGCGCCATGGCGACGCGGCCCCAGTTGCAGTCGTGACCGGCGATGCAGGTCTTGACGAGCGGCGAGTTGGCGACGGCACGGGCGGCGATATCGGCTTCCTCGTCGGTGGCGGCGCCGGTAACGTTAACCGTCACGAGCTTTGACGCGCCCTCGCCATCGGCCGCGATGTTGCGCGCCAGGCTCTCGCACACCTCGTGCACGGCAAAGGACAGTTCGTCAAAGGCATCAGTGCCCTCGACGATAGCCTCGGTATCAGCGGCAGCAGCGCCAGAAGCAAGCACGATGCAGGTGTCGTTGGTCGAGGTATCGGAATCGACCGTCACCTTATTAAAGGTCTGCTTAGCGATCGAGAGCAGTAGGGTGTGGAGCGCCTCCGGCTCGACGGGGGCATCGGTAGTAATGACCGCGATCATGGTAGCCATATTGGGCATGATCATGCCCGAGCCCTTGCACATGCCGCCCACCGTATAAGCGTTGCCCGCATGGCCCGCAGCCTCGCTGCGATAGCGAACGGCATACTCCTTGGAATGCGTATCGGTCGTCATGATGGCACGGGCCGCATCGGCACCGCCATGGGCAGAGAGCGCCTCGTAGGCGGACGGGACGGCTGCCTCAAACGTGTCGATCGGCAAAATCTGTCCGATCACACCCGTCGAGGCAACCAGGATCTGCTGGGGCTCGCAGCCAATAACCTGCGAGGCGATGTTGCACGTCTCGCGCGCGCAGGCTAGGCCGGTCTCGCCCGTGGCAGCGTTCGCGTTGCCGGAGTTGATTGAAACGCCGGCGATGATGCCATAGCCCTTGTCCGCACCGCCCAGGTTGGCACGGCTCACCTGCACGGGCGCCGCGCAAAAGCGGTTGGTCGTAAACACGCCGGCGCCTGGACAGGGCTTATCGGGCACGACGAGCGCATAGTCCAAGCGCTCGGGATTCTTCCGGAATCCTGCATGGATGCCTGCGGCCTTAAAGCCGGCCGCTGCCGTAACGCCACCCTCGACGGCGCGTATCTTGATATCAATCAGGTCGGTATTCATCGTCCCTACGACTCCTTATATCAGACAAAAAAGCGGGCATCGGCTGGCACGCCATACCGGTCACAACTACTAGACCAGCTTGAAAGCGGCGCCCAACTCGATACCCGACCACCAAATCGTTAACAATCGAATGTGCTACACCGGGCACGCCACTGTGGGCAAGCCTCGTCGCTCGTCAAAGCCAAAAACGATGTTGGCGCACTGGACCGCCTGGCCTGCTGCACCCTTGCACAAATTGTCGATAGCACCCGTCGCCACCAGCACGCCCGCACGCTTGTTGAGCGCAAGGCCAATCTGGGCAGCGTTGGTGCCGACGACCGAAGCCGTCTTGGGCTGCTGGCCGACATCGAGCACGCGCACAAAGGTGCGACCGGCGTAGAACTTCTTGTAATGGTCGACGACGTCCTCAAGGGCCAACGTGTCGAGAGTCTGCGGCGCGAGCGGCATCGTCACCGTGGAAAGCAGGCCGCGCTTGAGCGGTGCCAAGTGCGGAGTAAAGACGACGCGATCGGTCAGGTCCAGGATCTGCTCAATCTCGGGCGTATGGCGATGTTTGCCTACGCCATAGGCCTCCAGGTTCTCGTCCGCGCTACAAAAATGGGTGCGAGCGTTGCAGGACTTACCGGCGCCCGTCACGCCACTAATGGCATCGACGATTACGGGGCCGTTCTCTGCCACCCAGCCCGCACGCACGGCAGGAGCGGCAGCGAGGCTCGTTGCGGTGGGATAGCAGCCGGCGCAAGCGACCAAAACGGGCTTTCCGGCGGCATGGCTGGAAGCAGCGGTCTCTAAGTCCTGGCAGAACAGCTCGGGCAGGCCAAAAGCGCGGGTCTTGAGCAGCTCGGGGCTCGTGTGCTCGGCGGCATACCATGCCTCAAAGACGGACGGGTCGCTCAGACGGTAATCGGCCGAAAGATCGAAGCAGGAAACGCCCGCGGCAAGGAGCGCGGGCACCTGCGCCATGGCAGCCGTGTGCGGCACGGCAAGAAAAACCGCATCGCAGCTTTTGAGCTCGGGGGCGTCATGCGTGGTGAAAACCAGATTGCTTACGCCAGCAAAGCTCGGATACACTGCGGACAGCGGCTGGCCGGCATCGGCGTTGGACGTAATGGCAACAAGTTCAAACTCGGGATGGCCGAGTACGAGGCGAATGAGCTCGGCTCCGGCATATCCAGCCGCGCCGACGATTCCAACCTTCAAAGACATATCAGACTCCTTGTCTGCGATTTATGCACCGATGCGCATTTCGCAGCGGTCATTATGAGGTGGGTTGAAACTTTAGCACCAAAAGATGCATGAATACGTAAATAGCTTGCATGTTCATGCATTGAAACATTCCCGACACATTCGCTTGAAGGAATTGACAAATAGAGCGGGCCCCGTATTGACCGGCACTCCTTACGGTGCCGGGCAACACGGGGTCCGCCCATGCGAAAACTAAGTTGTTAGGATGAGCCAGCTGGCTAGAGCTCAACCGGCACCCATTCGTCATGATTGCAGATAAATGCCTCAGGATCCTCGACGCTAAAGAAGACGAGCGCGGGGTCGTTAGGCCCCTCATAGTGCTCGCTCAAGCGCTCAAGATGCTTCCATCCGGCCTCGCGCATTTCGCTCGAAGCCCGGTCTTCCAGCCCCGCACGCCCGCGCAGGATCAACCAACCATGGCCCGGCCACCAACTCGTGACCTCAAAGCGCTGGTTTTGCAGCAGCTCCTGCCACACATCTTTGGTGCGCGCTGTCACAAACCACAGCTTGCCGTCCTGAATCTGCGCAAACGAGAACGGACGCACATGCGGCTGCCCGCCCACGCTCGTCGCCAGATACCACGCCGGCACCGACGTCAGATACTCCAGCACCGTATTCAATCCGTCCACGTTTCCTCCTGTCGCCTGACCAGTCTTTTTGGAATGGGTAGTCAATTTGGGAAATTAGAGCTCGAGGCGCTCTTCGCTGCCGTCGATATCGCAGAACCGTGCGGCGATGTTGCGGACCGAGAAGAATGCAAGGCGACCATCGTTGGCGCTATCGTGTTGCTCGCCAATGCCCACCATGTGCTTAAAGCCCGCTTGGCGCACCTTGTCGCTCACGAATGCATCGTCCTCGAGCGCGGCCTCGCCAGTTAACACGATCCAGCACTCCCCCGGCTTCCAGCCCGATACCTCAAACTTGGGATTCGCGCTCAACTCCGCCCACACGTCCTTGTCGCGCGACGTGCAAAACCACAGCTTGCCATCATCGACCATGGCAAACGAAAACGGCCTCACGCGGGGCTGATGCCCGTCGCTCGCATCGGTCGTGGCAAGATACCACGCCGGAATGCGCCTGAGATACGAGCAGGCGCGCTCGAGCTGAGCCGTGCGATCGGTGTCGGTCATAGAGACCCCTTTCTTGCGCTCGAATCGAGCTTAGACGAGTTGAAGATTGATAACGACAACGCATGTCACCAGCAGCGCCATCGCCAGCGCTGCCAGTACATCCCCCCGGCCAAACGCAAGCGCATGCAGACGCGTGCGTCCCTGCTCGCCGTGATAACAGCGCGCATCCATGGCGGCCGAAAGCGTCTCGGCATGACGGAACACGCCGGTGAACAGCGGAATCGCCACACTGCCGAGCATGCGCACACCGCCGAGCGGACCGCCCGTCACGCGCGCGCCGCGACTTGCCTGTGCATCGGCCGTCTGTTTCATCTCGGTGGCAAATTGCGGCATAAACCGCAGCGCGATACCCATAATCATGCCGAGCTCGTGCGCCGGAAGCCCCACGCGCGCAAATGGTGCGAGCAGACGTTCAAAGCCCGCGGTGAGGTCGAGCGTCGGCGTGGTGAGTGTAACGGCGCTCATGCCGGCCATCATCAACGTCAGGCGGCACGCCACAAACGCCGCAGAACGCAGCGAGCCCTCGCTCACCTGCAAAAAGCCAAGCTGCCACAGGATGCGGCCACTCTGGTCGGAAAACAGGTTGAGCACCGCGACCACCACGACAATCGCCAGCAATGGTGCCATCGATGATAGGACCCGGCGCAACGGCACCCGGGCTGCGAGATAGACCAGCACGACAAAAAATGCGACCGGAACCAGCCCGCAAAAGCTTCCGACGGTGAGCACGGTGACCAGAAATGCAAAACCTAGGAGCAACTTAGTACGCGGATCCAGGCGATGCACCGCGCTATCCCCGGGATAGTAGCTGCCAAATGAGAACGCCTCCATTAGCAGCCCTCCTCTCGCGTGGGCGCCTTGGAACCAGCCTGACACGGAACCCTCAAAGGCACGTCCGCGCAGCCCAGCAGCAAGCCGGCCAACTCGTCGGCTAGCGCCTCAACCGTATAAAGCTTGTCGCAGCGGAGCGGCACACCGGCTTGTGCAAGCGCCAGCGCCATGCGCTGGGCGGCAGGAACGCCCAGGCCGATCGATTTGAGCTCGTCCGCGTGCGCAAACACCTGCGCGGGCGTTCCCTCGGCAAACACGGCGCCCTCGTTCATCACAACGATACGGTCACAACAATTTGCCAGGTCATCCATGCTATGCGAAACCATGACAACAGTCAGGCCCTCGCGATGGAGTCGATCGATGAGCCCCAGGAAATCCCCGCGCGCAGCCGGATCGAGCCCCGCCATGGGCTCGTCGAGCACCAGCACCTCGGGCTCCATGGCGAGCACGCCGGCAAACGCCACGCGGCGCTGCTGGCCGCCCGAAAGCTCAAAGGGGTTCTTGTCGCCTATCGCGGCAAGGTCGAGGCCCACGCGCGCAAGCGATGATGCGACACGGCGTGCAACCTCGTCTTCTGGCAGGCCAAGGTTGCGCGGGCCAAACGCCACGTCCTGCGCCACGGTCTCGGCAAATAGCTGGCGCTCGGGATACTGAAACACCACGCCGACCTTGGCCTTAACCGCAGCGGCGTCTTTCTTGCTTGATAGGTCGAGCCCCAGCGCGCAAACGCTTCCCTCCTGCGGACGAATCAACCCGTTGAGATGCTGAACCAGCGTCGATTTACCCGAGCCGGTATGACCCGCCAATCCCAGAAACTCGCCGCGGCGCACCGTCAGCGAAACATCACGTAGCGCCCAGGGGCTGTTTGGATCGTTGCCCCAAAGAGCCTGTTTGCTCGATGCGTCCGCAGTGGTCGAGCGCTTGCGCCATCGACGGCGCTCGCGGGCGCTCAGCGAGTAACTATGCGAGAGGTGCGAAATCTCGATAACGGGCTCCGATGCGGCCGCCTCGTTAGTCGCGAAGGATGCATTGTCGAGCATACGAGAATCGGATGCAGAAGGCTGCACTGCGACGTCCGCCCCGCCCCGCTCGGCGTAAACCCGCGCAATCTCGGCGACCATATCTGCCTCGCGCACCTGCGCGCAAACGGGCACGCCCTTCTCACGAAGTGCCCTACCTAGGCAGCACGACGCCGGCATATCCAGGTTGAGCTGCGCAAGTTCGTCCGCCCGCGTCAAGATTTCCTCGGGCGTACCGATCATGGCAACGCGGCCCGCTTGGAAGACAGCAACGCGATCGGCCTCGGCGGCCTCTTCCATAAAGTGCGTAATCATCACGATGGTCATGCCGCGATCATGCAACGCACGGCAAGCCTTCATGAGGCCCTTGCGTCCACGCGGATCGAGCATCGAGGAAGCCTCGTCCAATATGAGCACGCGCGGTTCCATGGCGAGCACGCCGGCAAGCGCCACGCGCTGCTTTTGGCCGCCCGAAAGCGCGTGGGTCTCGTGGCGCTCAAAGCCCACCAGGCCCACGCCCTTCAGTGCCTCGCGTACGCGCTGCGCAATTTGCGCCGATGGCACGCCAAGGTTTTCAGGACCAAACGCAACGTCATCTTCGACAAGCGTTGCTACCAGCTGATCATCGGGATTCTGGAATACCATGCCCGCGGTCGAACGAATGTCGTAGACCAGCTCGGGGTCGGACGCATCCATGCCGTTGACGCGTACCGTGCCCGCATCGGGCTGCAACAGTGCATTCAGATGCTTGGTAAACGTCGACTTGCCCGACCCATTGCCACCGAGGATGCAGAAAAACTCGCCATCCTCGATGTTCAGATCGACGCCGTCGAGTGCCGGTGCGGCACCGTCATAGCTAAAGGAAACGCCCCGACACTCAATCATGCGCGGCCTTTGACCTGGTCCTTTTTAGGCGTGATGAGGTTGGAGACCGCTTTGTACACTGCAAGCGTCAACACCGAGTTAAGCACGGTCTTGATAAGGTTGAACGGCAGCACGGCAGGAATCATGAGCGGGGCGATCACATCGACCGAGCCATACCAGAACCATACGCCAATGGTAAGGTTTGCGACCATAGACAACGCCGTAGCAGCAATAACGCCGAGCACCAGGCCAATCACGGCACCCTTATAGGTATGCATCTTCTGGTAGACGATAGCCGCGGGCAGAATGTAGCCCAGCGTGGCAACCAGGTTCATAAGCGCGCCGACCCAGTCACCCGTGGTGAGTGCATGGATAACGATCGCCATGGCGGCAACGGCGGTACCGGCACCGGGGCCATATGCAAACCCACACACCATCGCCGGCACCAGCGACGGATCATAGGTCAAAAACGGCGCCGAAGGAAGGATGGGCAACTGCACGTACATAAACAGGGCACCCAAGGCGCACATCAACGCCATGGTAACGAGCTGTTTGGTGCTCCACCTATTCGAGTTCTCAAAATGGATATGCTGCGACTGTTCAGACATAAGATCACCTGCCTCTTTCATCCGGACTCTAACCGTTGGTACTGGGGTCTCACCAGTTCAGCCGGCATGCGAACCAACACACGCACGGGTCGCGGACTCATCGGCTCGGTCGCAGACGCCTCGTCTGCGCCACGGCACCCCTTTGGCACCGCCCGATTTACCGCCAGTGGGGAATTCCACCCCGCCCTGAAACAGCAATTGCAAGTGTAGCACCAGCAGGCTTTTGCGCAAGTATGCCAAGGGTAATTTATGGCGGGGACCAGTTGCCGCAACTACCACGTTCCCCATCCATCCCAAAGTAGCGCGCCTTTCGCGGCAAAGCCGCGAAACAGCGACCGGGACACGTATCCCCATCAGCCACGATCTCCGCCCACGCCGACCTCAAGGCCGTAAACGCAGGGAATCCGGGGGCGTGACGGGGCTTCTCTCCGGAATATTCCGCAGGACGCAAAGAGGCTCCGCAGCGCGAAGCGCGATGCGGAGCCTCTTTGCATGTCCGAGGACGTTCCGGAGAGAAGCCCCGTCACGCCCCCGGATTCCCGGTGGGAGTTCTAGACCTTGTCGGCCTTAGTACATACCGCCACCCTGCTGACCAGCGGTAGCAGCAGCGATAGCGTCCTCAAGCTGAGTGTTCTTGGGCACATCGGAGACGGTGGCCTCGGTGATGAGGATCAGGCTGGCGACAGAAGCAGCGTTCTGCAGGGTGACGCGGCTTACCTTGACGGGGTCGAGGACGCCCATCTCGATCATGTCGCCCCACTCGCCGTTGGCAGAGTTGAGACCCTGGCCGGCGGGCAGCTCGGCAACCTTGTCGACCACGACAGCGCCCTCAAAGCCAGCGTTCTTGGCGATGGTAGCGACCGGAGCGGTCAGAGCCTTCTTGACGATGTCGACGCCGATCTTCTCCTCGGGGTCGTCGATCTCGACAGCATCGAGCGCAGGAACAGCGTCCATGAAGGCGACGCCGCCGCCAGCGACAATGCCCCCCTCGACAGCAGCGCGGGTAGCCTGCAGGGCGTCCTCGACGCGATGCTTGATCTCCTTGAGCTCGGACTCGGTAGCAGCGCCGACCTTGATGACGGCAACGCCACCGGAGAGCTTGGCCAGGCGCTCCTGGAGCTTCTCGCGGTCGAAGTCAGAGGTGGTGTTCTCCATCTCGCCCTTGATCTGAGCGATGCGGGCGTCGATGGCCTCCTTGGAACCAGCGCCGCCAACGACGACGGTGTTGTCCTTGGAGATGGTGACGGACTTAGCGGTACCGAGCATATCGGCGGTGATGTCAGCGACCTTCACGCCCAGCTCGTCCAGAGCGGCCTGGCCACCGGTAAGGACGGCGATGTCCTCGAGGATGCGCTTGCGGCGATCGCCGTAGCCCGGAGCCTTGACGGCGCAGACGTTGAGAGCGCCACGGATCTTGTTGAGGACGAGGGTGGGCAGGGCCTCGCCGTCGATGTCCTCAGCGATGATGAGCAGGCCACGGCCGGCGCGCTGGACAGCCTCGAGAACAGGCATGATGTCCTGAACGCTGGAGATCTTCTGGTCGGTGATGAGGATGTACGGATCCTTCATCACGGCCTCCATGCGGTCGTTATCCGTGACGAAGTAAGCGGAGACATAGCCCTTGTCGAACTGCATGCCCTCGACGGTGTCGATGGTGATGTCGAACGTCTGGGAATCCTCGACGGTGATGACGCCGTCCTTGCCCACGACCTCCATGGCCTCGGCGATCTTCTCGCCGACCTCGGGGTCACCGGCGGAGATGGTACCGACGGAAGCAATCTGCTCCTTGGTCTCGACCGGCTTGGCCTGCTTCTTCATCTCGGCGACGGCGGCGTTGACGGCCTTGTCGATGCCGCGACGGATGGCCAGCGGGTTGGCGCCAGCGGCGACGTTGCGCAGACCGTCGTTGACGATGGCCTGAGCGAGCAGGGTTGCGGTGGTGGTGCCGTCACCCACGGTGTCGTTGGTCTTGGTGGCGACCTCCTTCACCAGCTGGGCGCCCATGTTCTCGATGTTGTCCTCGAGCTCGATCTCCTTAGCGACGGAAACGCCGTCGTTGGTGATGGTCGGGGCACCGAACGTGCGCTGCAGCGCAACGTAGCGGCCCTTGGGGCCCATGGTGACGGTAACGGCGTCGGCCAGGGTGTTGACGCCCTTGGCGAGCTTAGCGCGGGCATCGGTGTTGAACGTAATGTTCTTTGCCATAGTGGGTAATCCTCCAAAAGAAATGTGACTCGCGTCGCCGCTTCCGAGTCCTATGCGACGAGCGCGTTCAAAGACGAATCAGAGATTCTGACGAGACTAGGCCTCGACGACAGCGTAGATGTCATCGGCGCGCATGAGCAGATACTTCTCGCCGTCGACCTTAACCTCGTTGCCACCGAACTTACCGTAGATGACAACGTCACCGACCTTGACGTCCATGGGAATGCGCTCACCCTTGTCGTTGACCTTGCCGGCACCAACGGCAACAATGGTGCCGCGCTGCGGCTTCTCCTGAGCGTTGCTGGCGATATACAGACCAGAAGCGGTCTTCTGCTCGGCCTCGTCGGGCTTGACCAGAACACGATCTGCAAGCGGCTTCAAAGACGACATGCTTGTCTCCTCCTTTTTGGGCCGCGCGGTTATACCACGCGAATTAACCCTTTTTGTTTGCGTACGCGTTGAATGGTACCCACGAATGGCGGGTTATACAACACGGAGTCAAAAAATCTTATTTTTTGGCACTTAGATTTTCTGAATGCCGGGGGATAACTTAGCGGTGGCTCCCGGGGCGGACCGGAGGGCATGAAGTTTACTGCTCTACAGTCCTGCGCAAGACGGAAAGCACATTAAGTGCTTTCCTTTGCGTGCGGAACTCGCGACAAACTTCATGCCCTCCGGTCCGCCCTGGGAGCCAGGTTGACTAACTAGGGCCCGGCATTCAGAAAAGTCAGTGCAGCAAAATGGCGATGCGGATGGTGCGAATAAGAAAGGGGCACGTTGCTGAAACGTGCCCCCTATGAGTGAGGTATGAGGCTAGCGCTCGTAGATTACGTTACCTGCCAGGTAGGTGACCTGGACCTTGGTGGCTTGGAGCTCTTGGGGGTCGATGGTGAGCGGGTTTTGGTCCAGGACTACCAGGTCGGCGTACTTGCCAGGCTCCAAGCTGCCGAGGTTTTGCTCGTCGCCCGCTGCATAGGCGCTGCCCAGGGTGTAGTTGCGCAGAGCCGTTGCTGCATCGATGCGCTCGCTCGGCAACCAGCCGCCCTCGGGCCAGTGGCTTTTGGGGTCCTGGCGCGTGATAGCCGTGTAGAGCACGTTCATGCTGGTAACGGGCGTGATAGGGCTGTCGGTACCGAAGGCTTGGCGAATGCCGCGCTGCTTATAGGTTGCGAACGGCCACATGATGCGGCTGCGCTCCAGGCCCAGATCGCGCTCCGGTCCACCCGGATCGAGCGTAATATGGCAGGGCTGGCTCGAGGCGACCACGTTGAGCTTGCGCAGGCGGTCGATGTCCTCGGGCAGAAGGTTCTCTAGGTGCTCGAGCGTGTTATGGCCGTGCTGGGGCAGGCCGTACAGGTCGGCCGCTTCCTCGAAGATATCCAGCGCGGCATGAATCGCACCGTCACCAATAACGTGGATGCGTACGGTATGACCGCGCTCCGCGGCCGCCAGAACCAGTTTGCGCATGCGCTCAGCCGGGACCGTCAGACGGCCCCGGTCGCCCGGGAAGCGCGGATTGGTATAGGGCTCGGTGAGATATGCCGTGTGTTCGCTCGACACGCCATCGAAGAACTGCTTAAAACCTGGCGCCGAAAGCAGCGCGTTGTTCGCGTAACGTACCTGGAGCTCTTCTAGACGCGACTGGTCATCCAGCAGCGTGGGGAACAGATGGGCACGAATGCCCAGCTTGCCGGTCGTCTGCAGCTTGTCGTAGACATCGTCGCGGATAAAATCACAGCCCAGCATGGGCATGAGCGACATATCGCAGATCGAGGTGATGCCCTGCTCGGCCATGCGCCTCATTTGATCGGCGTAAGCGCTTGCGATGCGATCTTCGCCCAGCCACTCAAGACAGCGCGGCAACAGCTGCATGGCAGCCGCTTCGTGAGCAATGCCCGTGAGCTCGCCGTTTGCGTCCTTGTCGTAGCTGCCGCCCGCCGGCGGCTCGCTGTCGCGCGTGACGCCGAGCGCCTCGAGTGCGCGGCTGTTGAGCCACAGCGTGTGGCCGTCGCCCGAATACATAACGCAGGGACGATCGGGGAATGCCGCATCGAGCGACGCCTTGGTAGGATGCTCGGGCGGGTCCCAACGGTAGTCGCGCCAGCCCTGCGTCACAACCCAAGCGTCGTCGGGCAGGTCCTGGGAAAACTCGAGCGCGTGCTGTACCAGCGCCGCCTCGGACGTGCCCATATCCATGAGCATGTACGGCGAGGAACCGACCGAGGTATGGAAGAAGTGCAGATGAGCGTCATGGAAACCGGGGCAGACAAACTGCTCGCCGTAGTCGAGAACCGGCGTGGCGGCGGGAGCGGCGGCGATCACGTCATCGGGCTTGCCGACTGCGACGATACGGTCACCTGCGATGGCAATCGCCAGCTCACGAGCAGTATCGATGCCGTCTTGCGCGGTAAAGACGTTCTTGGAGCGGATAATCCGATCGATATGTTGCATGGGCATCCCCATCTCTGGCAGGAAATTCAACACCCCCGAGTGTACTCCCCCGTCTCGGTTACAAAATGCCAAGCGGCAAACGGCAGCTTTGCCAGCCCTAGCGGCAGGTGGCATACTGGAGAGAGCCTGTACGATTTTGCGATCAACCCAGCAAGGAGCAAATCGATCATGACGAAGACCAAGGCACAGCAGATTATGGCGGCGACCGAGGCTCGCGCGGCAGACGACGTCACCGCGGCCATCCGAGATATCGCCGCCGAGTTTGAGCCCTATATCATCAAGCAGCGCCGGCACTTCCATAAGCATCCGGAGCTGAGCCTCGCCGAAGAGCGCACAACCTCCGACATCGCCAACCAGCTCGACGCCATGAATATCCCCTATGAGCGCCCCCTTAAGACGGGCCTGGTGGCGACCCTCCGCGGCACCGCACCCGACGCCTACCGCGAGGACGGCACGCCGCGCCGCCGCATCCTGCTGCGCGCGGATATTGACGCCCTGCCCGTCACCGAGCAGACCGGCGAGGAATTCGCCAGCGTCAACGAGGGCTGCATGCACGCCTGCGGCCACGACTGCCACATCGCCATGATGCTCGGCACGCTGCAGATCCTGCGCCATATGACCGACGACATCCACGGCGAGGTCCGCATCGTCTTCCAGCCCAGTGAGGAAAACGGCCAGGGCGCCAAACTCATGATCGGCACGGGCGTGCTCGACGGCGTCGATGGCGCTTACGCCGCGCACATCTGGAGCGAGGTCGACGCCGGCACCGTAAGCTGCGAGCCTGGCCCGCGCATGGCCAATACCGACTGGTTCCGCATCGATGTCCGCGGCACCTCGTGCCACGGCGCCATGCCCCAGCGCGGCCACGACGCCGTCATGGTTGCCGCCGAGATCGTCAATGCCCTGCAGACCATCGTCTCGCGCGAAATCAGCCCCTACGAGCCGGCCGTCATCACCGTCGGCGAGCTGCATGGCGGCACCGCGCGCAACGTTATCGCCGGCACGGCCTACCTCGCCGGCACGGTGCGCACCTACGGCGATTCGACCCACGAGGAAATGCCGGAGCTTATGCGCCGCATCGTGGAGCATACTGCGGCCGCCTTGGGCGCCGAGGCAGAGCTCACCGACTACACCATCGCCAACTACAAGGTCGAAAACGACGCGGGCTCGAGCGAGCGCTGCCGTCAGGCTGTAATTAAGTGTCTGGGCCCCGCCGGCCAAGGCCATTATCGTGGCACGCTTTCGGGCGAGGATTTTTCGGAGTACCTGCGCCGCGTACCGGGCGTGCTCGCCTTTGTAGGTACGCGCAACCCCAAGATTGGCGCCACGTACGCCCAACATTCCTGCTTTTACAAGATCGACGAGAGCGTGCTGGCCAAGGGCTCCATGGTGGCAGCCCAGTATGCTATCGACTTTTTGGCCGAGCCCACGCAAGAGGAGCTCGACGGCCCCGCGATTACCGCGGTCGCCGAAACCAACCCCGACTTGGCCGCCAAGCTGCGCTCTGCCAAGGCCACGGCCGCTGAGGCGCGCGACGCCATGCACGATGCTCGCACCGCCCGCCATGCTGCAATCAAGGGCATCCACGATGCGCGGGCTGCCGCTCGCCACGAGGAAAAGCGCGACGAGTAGCCGTCACGCCCATCCATAACAGCCTGGCTAAAGCAAAGCGGGGGCGGACGTTATCTCAACGTTCGCCCCCGCTTATGTGTCGACCGTTTTTCTAGCGCGTCCTCCGTCACGCCAGGTAAGAGCGAAGGATGGTGAGCCAGCGTGGGGGTTCGAGGTGGATGATATCGTCGGGAACTCCGGCGGGCGCATAGCCGCCAAAGAGCAGACCGGCATCTGCCGGATTGATGAGGCGCACGATCCATACGACGACGACCAGCACGCACAACACGGTGACCGCAATGTCGATACCACGCTTTAGCTTGCTCGATGCCACCTCCTCGCGCACGAACGCGAGCACAAACGCAATCGGCACCACCCAAAACAGCGGATGGTAGGCAAAGGCAGCCGCATAATCGAGGCGCAGCGCCGCCAGCCACGCCCTCGTCATGCCGCATCCCGGACAAGGAATGCCCGTCATCAATCGAAAAATGCAGCCAATGTCGAGCAGGTAGAGCGCGAGCCAGGCGACAAAGAGCGCGCCGGTGCAAAAAAGGGCGCGGCGAAGGAGCTCTGCCGTGCCCCTATGTCCCTGGGAGCTGTTCACGCCGCCCTTATTGTTAGGCACGAGCGCCAAGGCGAGTGTTGTAAGCCGTTGCCATGGCATTGGTATTATTGATGACGATGTTCATAGCGAAGATGGGACCAAGGCCGCACAGGAGCGCGCCGAAGATCTGCCACAGAAGAACGGTGGTGCCGTTTTCCTGGAACACCAGGCCGTAGCGAGGAGCGTTGGCCTGCAGGCGGTTGCCAATCTTGTAATACCAGTAGTACGCGTAGAAGCCGCAGGTCACAAACGATAGAAGGATGAATTCCGCCAGACCCGGCGTGTAATCGCCGTCATCCTGACACAACGTGTTGACGTCGCGTGCCAAGCAATACAGGAAGTAGAACGAATAGATACCGCAGGTCACAAGAGAGAGCAGCAGCCAGCCGATCAGGCTGCGGTCAGCCTTAATGGGGCCATAGCCCATCGGAGCGGATGCGGACTGTTGGGCGTATTGACCGGTGTACTGCTGCTGAGGCTGGGGCGCGGGCTGAATAGCCTGGGCCGGAGCGGGCTGGGGCTGCGGGGCCGCAGCGGCAGAAGCGGCACCAACGGCGGATCCGCAAACAGGGCAGAATTTGGCATCATCCGAAATGGGAGAACCACAAGTGGGACAGAACATGAGCCTCTCCTTTTCCTAAGGCGTCGCACGCCTTCAAACCTTACACGTCTACGTTCTCAACAATAGCCGCGACGTTGTTGCGCAACATTGACCAATTTCCGAGAAATTTTGCTGCAACCGTTTTCCCAGGCATTTTCTTGCTTTCGCAGTAGAAAAAGGCACCCCGGGCTCAGTTGCCCAGGGCGCCTCGACCGGCTATTCGGTTTGATTGTTTTCGGCAGCAGGATTATCGCCCGGCTCATCCGCCGGCGTGGCAACGGCATCCCAATCGGGCTCCGCAGGCGTCGCCTCGGACGCCGGTGCGGGGACAGGAGCAGGTGCCGGGGCAGGGGCAGGCGCGGGTGCCGGGGCAGGTGCAGGCGCGGGTGCCGGGGCAGGTGCAGGCGCGGGTGCCGGGGCAGGCGCAGCACCAGTGGCTGCCGTGGGATTGAATCCCGCAGGAGCAGGCTTCTTCTCACCCGGGAGCACAAAAGTCAAAACGTCGTCCTTGTCCTCATCGGCCCATTCGCTTGCATAACGTGCAGCCCAATAGCCAACGGCACGGTGCTTGAGCATCTTGCCAAAGACCGTAAGGAACACCGTGACGAATGCAATCAGCACCAGGAACAATACGAGCGTGACACCACCGGCGGTAACAATCGCCTCGATACCCGTGGGGCGATAGTAATAGCCGTACGCGCCAATTCCGGCGATGGCACCAAAGACAGCTGTCAAGATCCACGTAATGGCGTTGGAAACCAGGCCCGTCAAAAACTCGGGAAGGAACGAAGCACAGAACAGCTTGGTCTTGTTGTGCTTAAAGGCCGCCCAAACCTTATCGAGCGAAAACGCGCTCTCGACGCGACCGGTCACCGCAAAGTGCATCACGGCGATGTCGGCGAACATCTTAAAGAAGACACCCAGAATCGCCGAGGCAATCAGAGCCAGGACAAGCAGGCCGAGCGAACCGAACAGCGCTGCCTCGAGTGCATAGGAGCCGTAATAAGAATACGAGCCCGCGGCGCCAATTACCACGCCCTCCACCAGCGAAAGCACTACACCGATAACGGGAATGGCAGCGATAACCTCGAGCACCACCGAGATGACGCTCGAAAAGACTCCGAGACCAAACGACGTGGAGCGCATGAGTGGACGGTCCATGCCGTCATCGACCTTGAGCGAAAGATCACGTCCCCACTCAATACCAAAGCCGGAACCGCACACGCTCGCAATGCAAGCTGCCAAAAAGCCGATGGCAGCCGCAATGCCGCCAATAACGGGAATAAACAACACGAGCACCGACACAACGCAAATCAGCGCCGGCAAAAACGCGATTTGGCATACACGCTGAAGCACGCCCGGAGTCTTTGTCATATCTTGGAACGCCTGAGCCGTGCAGCCCTTTGGCGCATTCGCCACGGGCGGTTGCGGAACAAACTGCTGAGGCTGAGGCTGACCCTGAGGGGCGGAGGCTGCAGCGCCGGCATTGGGGGCACCGCACACGCCGCAGAACTTGTCGTTATCGCCCATGGGGGCGCCACACTGCGAGCAGAACATCGAAATCATCCCTTCGTATCTTGAGCGAGTCACCTGGATCGCAAACGATGTCTTTGGCATCATTATCACCCAATGTGAGTTCAAATACTCAAAGATGACCGATTTGCAAGGTACACGGCGCCAGCAGGCGGTTCGTTGAATGCGTTCGCGCTAGTTCGTACCGCGGAAACCCTTGCCGACGATCTCGGAACTGTCGACAATCGTGATAAAGGCACCCGGATCGACTTCGCGCGCATAGCGGCGCAGCTGCACGGCCTCGCGACGGCTCAGCACGCTCATGATCACCGTCACGCACTTGCCCGAGAAGGCACCGTAGCCGCGACTGATGGTCGCCGTACGGTTGAGATGCTTGACGATAAACTCCTCGACCTTAAGGGGCTCGGAACAAATGACCGTGCAGACCTTACGAAGGTGAATGCTCTCGATGGCCTTGTCGACCACGAGCGTCTTGGCAAACAGGCCGAGCACGCAATACAGGCCGACACGCGGACCATACAAAAAGGCCGCGATGGCCACGATGCCGATATCAACCAACAGCAGCGCGCGGCCAATCTCGAGCGTGGTGCGGCGCTTGAGGATCATGGCGAGGATGTCTGTGCCGCCCGTCGAGGCGCCAATATCAAAGACGATGGCGCTGCCGAGCGCCGGCAGTATCACGGCAAAGCACAGGTCGAGCCACATATCGCCCGTCATCGAAACATCAGTCGGAATAAAGAGCTCAAAAAACGAAACATAGGCGGACAGCGCAAACGAGGCGAAGACGCTCCACAGGATTGCCTTGCGCTCCAAAAAGATAAAGCCCAAAACGACGAGAACCGCGTTGATAATCCACATAAAGACGCCGACGGGCAGGGTCGGGAACAGCGTGGACAGAATGACCGACACGCCCGAGGTGCCGCCAAAAGCAAAGTGATTAGGGGTTTTAAACGCAACGATGGCAAAGGCCGTAAGAATCAGGCCCAGATTGAGCTCGGCGAAAAAGCGCGGGAAGCCCGGCTCCTGGCTGCGCTTTTGGCCGGCACGCTCGCCGCGCTCAATATCGGTGCGATCAACCACGCGCTCCATCGGCACCACGGGAGGACGATGCACCTCCTCGGCAGCTCGCGATGCCGCCTCTGCCGCGGCAGCCTCAATTGCCCATGCCTGGCTTTCTGTTTCGTGCTCGTCAGCCATTACGGCAACCCCTCGTTAACAATTTGGAAACAATGCGCCCATTAGGGTAACGCGGAACGCGACGATTGCAACCCCTAGTTAGACGAGCGGTATGCCTACATCGGGGGCATACAAATAACGGCCGGCCGCACATACATCCGTGCGACCGGCCGTTTGACGTTTTCGCAGATAAAACCTGCCAAAATAAACCTGTCCCTTTTTGGCAGGTTACCTTTTTGGTAGGCTACTCGTGCTGGTTGGTGCGGTGCTCGTACTCCTCGGGGGTGATGACATCCTCGATGCGCAGGTTGACGCCCGCCACCTCAAGGCCGGTCATCGCAGCCAGACGCTCGGTCACGCGTGCCTTAACGTCGTCGAAAATCGCGGGCGCGTAGGCGCCGTACTCGATAATGACGGAAATGTTGACGACCACGCGGTTGTCATCGGTGACCTCGACCGTCACGCCCTTGGTCAGATTCTCGGCACCAAACTGCTCCTGCACAAAGTGCATGAGGTTGCCCTTCATGCCCAGAACGTGCGGCACCTCGCGGGTGGCCATGGCGACGATCTTCTCAATCACGCCGTTGGAATAGGTCAGCGAGTCCTCGGACTCGTCCGCCTCCTCGTCATCCTCGTCCGCCTCGTCTTCGGACTCTGCCTCGACGAGCGCCTCGTCCTCGAGCGTTACGTCCTCCGCCTCGGCGGCGACGGCCCCGTTCGTCTCGAGCTCGGTATCGGCCACATCGACCTTCGTGTTAAAAGCCATGGTTCCTCCTTATGCCTGCCACGGATGCGACAGTCGAATACATATTAGCGGCCGCTAAACAGACGGCCGAAGAAGTTAACGATACCGTTCTCGCCGTCGCGAATCTGGCCGATCACGGCGCCGATCAGCACAAAGAATGCGATGACGAGCGTGTCCCACAGGCCCAACGTAAGTACCAGCACGGCGAGGATAAAGCCTGCCACGGCGCCGAGCGTAGTGTTGGGGTGGCGCACGGCGTAGCTCCAGATAGCAGCGCCCGTGCCCTTGATGAGACCCATGGCTTCGTCAAAGTCGTTGGCGGCACTGTCGTGCTGCTCGCCGGCCTCGGGCTTGGTGTCGGCGGACTCGCCTGCCGGCATAGCGTTCTGATCGATCGTCAGGCGCGGCGTGCGGGCGGTCTTGTCTTGGTTGGTATCACTCACCGGAAACCTCCACGGTCTGGACGGTAGTCTTGGACGGCAAAAAACGGACGCGCGCGGTCGTACCCGGCGTGCCGAGCATGGTGTCACAGGCCACCTCGATGCGCTGCTGCATCGAGGTGGCAAGAGCGGCAACGTCCTTATCATCGAGCGCGATGGCCTCGACCTTAAAACGAACGTGCGACTCGTCGGAGCCTTGAACGCGCGCCTCGATATGTTCAACCATCACGCGATCATCGCACTCCGCCGCGGCACGGGCGCACGAGGAGAGAGCCGCGAGCGTGACCTCGATATTGCGCTCCCCTGCCGGATGCACGCAGGACGGCTCGCGGCGAGCAAACATCAGGCGGAAGAAGACCGCCAGCACGCCAAGCGCCACGACACCGCCGCACACTGTAACGACAATGCGCGGCATGGGGTCACGCATCAGCAGCATAAAGCGGTAGGTATATGGCCCCCAAAACTGGCAGACCAACGTGCCCAGCGCCACGACGGCGGCGGCAAGATATACGATCGCTAGGGCTCGTTTGAGCACGCGCATGCGGCGCTCCCTTCAAATCTCGATCCACAGAATGGAAAACAATTCGCATCATTATAAAAGAGCCGGGTCCGGTGCTGTACGCACGCGGATCCGGCTCATCTATTCCACGAGGCTTGCATGCTCGTTTCATTATGCCCAGATATGCGCGGCTTAACCCGCGCGGGCGCTACTCCTCCTCGAGGGCAGCGATGACCTCGTCGGTCATATCCATGGTGCTGTAGACGTCCTGGACGTCGTCGAGCTCCTCGAGACGGTCGATGAGGCGCTGAACCTTCTTGGCGTCGGTACCGGAGACCTCGGTCGGGGTGGTCGGAACCATGGTGGTCTCGGAGCCCTTGACCTGGATGCCCTGCTCCTCGAGTGCCTTGGAGACAGCCATGACGTCGTTGGCAGCGGTCCAGACGATCCACTCCTCGCCGGCGTCCTCGTAGTCCTCGCCACCGGCCTCGGCGATTGCCATCATGAACTCATCCTCGTCACCGGCAGCACCGTTGGCGATCATGGTCTCCTTCTTGGCGTTCTCGTCCAGGACCTCCTTGGCAACGACGATCTGGCCCTTGCGCTCAAACTGGAAGGCGACGGAACCGGAGGTGCCCAGGTTGCCACCAGCGTGGGAGAAGGCGGAACGGACATCGGCGGCGGTGCGGTTGCGGTTGTCGGTCAGGCAGTCGACGTAGACGGCAACGCCGGCGGGACCGTAGCCCTCGTACACGATGTTCTCGTAGACGGCGGCATCGGCACCCGAACCAAAGGCCTTATCGATAGCGGACTTGATCTTGTCCTTAGGCATGGACTGAGCCTTGGCCTTGGCAACGGCAGCGGCGAGGCTGGCGTTGTTCTCGGGCAGCGGGTCACCGCCGAGACGGGCAGCAACGGTGATGTTGCGGCTGAGCTTGGAGAAGAGGGCGGAACGCTTGGCGTCCTGCGCGCCCTTACGATGCTTGGTTGTGGCCCACTTAGAGTGTCCGGACATACGTGTCTCCTATCGGTTTCGACCTAAAGCCCAGCGTGAATGCTCGGGCAATATAAACAAACGTCGTTATGATATACCTACCGGCCTGCAAGATAAACCCCAAAATGAAGGCGTCGTGATGATGCCACCCTTTGGTGCAAAGTAACCTGACCCCAATGTACCAAATTAGGACCAGAGGAGGTCGCTGCGGGTGATCGTGGCACCGATGGCAAAAGGCATGCAGGCGATAACCGGATACAGGTAGCGCATGTAGGTCGAGCCGTTGCAGGGACCGATCAGACACACGGCGAGCACGCCCAGCAGCGGCACCCAAATGGCCAGCCCGCGCCACGAATGGCGGCGCAACAGGTAGACCACCACGGCGATCATAATCCACACGTAGGTAGCCGAGCTCATGGTGAGCGAGATAAACGGAATGCGCTGCACCGCCACGCGATACAGGTTGATCAGGTGGTCGCACCAGCGCACAACCTTGCTATCGACCGGATGGAAGTCAAAGTACTTGAGGTTATCGGGCTTCGCCATAATCTCGGCACTGCGCGCCGTGCTGTAGACCCACGCATCGCGGGCACTCGGATAAAAGTAGCCGTAGTAGTTATTGATGAGCGCCGAGATGTAGCACTCGGGATCCTTTTTGAACATCTGCGCCCAGACCTCAAAATAGGCCTTGATGTCCTCCTGCGAGGCGTACTCGTTAAAGCAATTTTTGACGGCGTCCGACTTATCCGGGTTGTAGCGGCGGCCCAGATTGTCGTACTTGAGCACACGGTCGATCACGGCACGCTCATCGTCGGTCACCAAGCCGTCGCAAGGAGCCTCCACGATAGTGCCGTCCTCCTTAACCGTAGGGTTGACACCCGAGTTGAGGCCGTCGTGCTTTTGGACGAAACGAGCCGTCTGCTGGAACGGAATCGAGAGGATTTCGCGCTTGGAACCAGGCGTGATGTCGTGCGCCGGCATAAAGACCTTGGTGAAGTACATATTAGAGGCAAGGCAGAGTCCAAGCACCGCAAGAACTCCCACCCAGCGGAAACGCGAGATGGCGCCCGAAGGCGCAGCACCGGCCTGCTTGACTGCACGACGAGCCACATGCGCGTCCCATGCGCAAAACGCCGCCGCGATTACGCATGCCGCCAGAGGAAACACCAGGCCGCCGTTGCGCAGAAACGTGGAACCCATGGCACCCAGAGCGAGCAGCAGCCAGTCATGGCGCGCAAAGAGCACGGGCCTCTGTTCGCCCGCACGCTCGGCATTGGCATCGCGACGGGGCAGGCCGCAGGCCACGAGCTTCACGGTCTGCACCAACAGCACCAAAAACGCGTCGGCAAACAGCACATCTTTGGTAAGCAGGGCCGCGTAGTTGGAGAACATGGGCATAAACACAAAGAACAGCAAGATCACGCCGCGGATCGGCAAGCTCACGCCCAGCTTGCGCAGCGACGAGATGGAATAGGCCATGCAGGCGGCCGTAATGACGAACTGAGCGCAGGTGTAGATGGCAAGTCCCGCATTGGCGCTGTTGAACAGTGAAAGCCCCAGCTGGACGCACGAACCGATGATAGCCGTGTGCACCACGGGGTGATGTCCGTTGAGCAACACGTTGGGATTGAGCAGACGCAGGTAGTCACTCGTGCCGTTGGGGTAGTTGAACCACTGGCGAATCTGCGCACCCGTATCCCCCATAAAAAGGCCGGGCAGCGAAGCGATGAGCGTGGGCGCCCAGGCGATCATAAGCACCAGAAAAGGCCCGGCAAAGGGATGGACCGAGAGCACGGCGTGAGCCACACGCCATACACGGCCAAAGTGCGCTTCGGAAAACGGAATGCGCCGAGAGCTCAGCCAATCTAGGCACTCAAAAGCCAGGTAGAAGGCAACGACCGCCAAGAGCATCCAGCCCACACCGCCTATCCAGGCGCAGATGATGCGGGCCTTGTCGCCGAGCACGATCTCGGCCGAATCGGTGAGGTCGTAGCTGCGACCAAACACCATGCAGACGGCAAAGAACAGCGACGGAAGGATCACCGAAGGACGCCAAGCATCGCCGCGGCCAAAGAACACGTAACGAAACGGCAGCGTGAGCAGGCAGGCAAGCGCAAGCAGCATGACCGCGTCGGTATGGCCGGCAAACGAGAGGAGCACCTCGTAGCACACGTACAGCATGCCCGAGGCTTTGGGATCAATCGCCAAGACTGCGTTGCTCGACACCGGGGCGGGATCGATGGAAAACGCCGTGGTCGCCAACAGCGCGAGCAAAAATGCGATGAGTGTCTGCTTGGCGGGGTAGCGCTTAAACCAGACGATGCGGGCAGCGTCACGCGCAGCCGTTGTGGAGAGGTCGGAATCCTTCACAGTCCGAAAGCCTTTCTAGAAACCTATCAAACTCGGCAAAACCACCACAAAGGTGCCTGTCCCCTTTGTGGTGGTCTTGGCTAGGCGTCCAGGTAGACGCGCTGAGGCTGGTTGCGGTGTCGGGCGAATATGATGAGCGCCAGGCCTGCAATCACAAGTGGCAGACTCAGCAGCTGACCCATGGTGATGACGCCGCCCAGCAGATAGCCCAGCTGGGCATCAGGCACGCGCACAAACTCAATGAGGAAGCGGACGATGCCGTAACCCATCACAAACACACCCATAAACGTACCCTGGGGCAGCAGCGGCTTTTTGCGGCTGAGCACCTGCAAGATGCAAAAGAGCACAATGCCCTCGAGAAATGCCTCGTAGAGCTGGGAGGGATGGCGCGGCATATCGCCTGCGGTGCCGCCAAAGATCACGCCCCAGGGCAGATCGGTCGGCTTGCCCCACAGCTCGCCGTTGACAAAGTTGGCACAGCGCCCCAGGCACAGGGCCAGCGGAGCACCGATGACCGCAAGGTCTGCCAGAGTCCACGCATCGAGCTTGTACATGCGGCACACGAGCACGCCGCCGATGATGCCGCCCACCAGGCCGCCATGGAAGCTCATACCGCCCTCGTTGGTGGCAAAGATCTCGAGCGGATGCGCCCAGTAGTATCCGTCGCCGTAAAAGATAACGTAGAACAGGCGGGCGCCGATAATGAGGCCAAAGACAACACCGACCACGACACTCGTCAGGTCGTCAATCGTGATATCGAAACCCCAACGGCGCTGCGTGCGGTACATGACGACTGCTGTGAGCAGAGCTCCAACCACATAGGCCAAGCCGTACCAGTAGATGGTGATGGGCCCTGCCGAAATGGCGACGGGATCAAGCATATGGTAGAAGTCGTTGAGCATGTCGACCCTCCTACTCCCTACATACAAATGCGGCCGCGGGCCTTGCGCTCGCAGCCGCATATTTGGGCGTAACGTCTATGCGGAGTATGCCGTCCGCAGTTTTCGCATCTTAGAACGGCGCATACTCGTCGTACAGGTCATCGGTCTCGCCGGAGGCATTGACCTGCTCGACACGGGTAACGCCGGGCACATGCTCCTTCAGGATGCGCTCGATACCCATGGACAGGGTCAGCGAGCTCATGGGGCAGCCGGCGCAAGCGCCCTGCAGCTCCAGTTTGACGACGCCCTCGTCGTCAACGCCCACATACTCCATATCGCCGCCGTCGGCCTGCAGGTTGGGGCGGATCTCCTCAAGAACCTTCTTAAGCAGCTCTTCGTTAACAGCCACAGGGGCTCCTTTCTCACAATAACGCGGGCGCGCCCGCGGACAGGGGCTATGTTACTACAGCCATGTACCCGCTCACGAGCCATCCATGCGCGTGGACACGACTTTCACGAGCAGTCAATTTGGGACGGGGCTCTTTTAGCTGCTTTTGCCGGCGCCCGGCGCTAGCACACGTTGCCGCTACTGCTGAGTTTGTTCCCCGGTGCCAATGTGGACATCGACGATGACCTGGCGGTAGCTAATGCCGCAGGAGTCGAGAATACGGCGACTGATGCGGCCGTCGTCGGTGTCGGCATACTTATTGTCCAGGTAGACAACCTCGCCCACACCTACCTGCGCCAGGATCTTGGCGCAGTCGTGGCACGGGAACAGCGTGACGTAGACTGTGGAACCCTCAAGGTCTTTGAGCGAGCCGCGGTAGTTGAGCACGGCGTTGGCCTCGGCATGGACTACGTAGTTATGCTTGTCCTGCAGCGGGTCATCGCTCGTGCCCCACGGGAAAAAGTCGTCGTTGAGTGCCGAGGGCGTACCGTTGTAGCCCACCGAAAGGATGCGGTGGTTGGTGCTGGCGATGCACGCGCCCACCTGCGTATTGGGGTCCTTGCTGCGGCGCTGCGCGGCGATGGCCACGCTCATAAAGAACTCGTCCCAGCTAATAACGTCGCGGCGCTTGCCCGACGTGGTTTGATGAAGATCGTCCGACATGGCAGACACCTCCGAAATCGCAATAGTTTGACCCATTGTAGCAGGTGAAAGGTGGAGACGTTTTTGTCCCACCGCCCCCATCGCTACGCGCGACGAGGCTTTTGGTTGATGCGGTACAGTTCGGCGAGACCCCGCAGCGTCAGTGCGTCGTCTACCGTCAGGCTGTGGCCGAGCAACGCCGCGAGCGCCTCGGCATCGTCGCCAGTGATGACGATGGGCACGCTGCCCTCGCCCGCCGCCTTGGTCGAGCGCATCTCGGCAAGCACCATGTCGAGCATGCCGTCGATGCGAGCCACCTCGCCCAGAACCACGCCCGAGCGCATGGCCTCGCGCGTGTTGCGACCGATCACATGCGTTGGTGCCGAGGGCTCGACCTGCGGCAGGCGCGCCGCAGCGGCCGAAAGCGAGCGGGCGCCAAGTGCCAGACCAGGCGCGATGACGCCGCCGACAAAGGTTCCGCGCGCATCGATGACCTCGATATTGGTCGTAGTGCCCAGGTCGATCGCGATGCACGGAGAGCCGTAGACGGCACGGGCCGCCACGGCGTCGGCGATGCGGTCGGGGCCGATCTCGGCCGGGTCGTCGTAGTGCACGGGCATGCCGGTCTTGAGGCCCGGCCCCACGGTGAGCACGCGCCCCGTGCAGGTGCGGGAAAGTGCCGCCTTCCACGGGCGCTCGAGCGCCGGCACCACGCAACTCAGCACGGCCGCCGCGGGAACGAGTACACCCGGCATGCCCGCATCGATTGCCAGCGCGCCCATGACCTGCACGAGCCTCATGCGCGCCTCGTCGGCCGTGATGCTCGACGGCGTCGTGATCTCGCACGTCGCAAGCGGGCATTCCTGCGCCGCGGCCGAATCCTCGGCAAACAGGCCAAAGCGAATGAATGTGTTGCCCACATCGACCGTCAATATATATGCGCACCCATTAAGCATCGTCGGCGCTCCTTTCGTCTGCCCAGCAGTATATCGCCTACCCAAACCAGCTAAAAAGCCCCGTCCCAAATTGACTACCTTGCGGCTATACTGATGCGCGGTCGCGCGCGAGCTCACGCGGCGGCCCTTGGTAACCCGACTTCCCGCGCCGCATCCGTAGCGGCGCTCCCGGGGGAAGCGGATATACGCAAAGGAGTTTTATATGAGCAATCCCTCGAACCGCACTTCGATGCGCGGGCAACTCACGCTGCGCGGCGTCGTCATCGGCGTCCTTGGCTGCGTGATCATCACGGCAAGCTCGGCCTACACGGCCCTCAAGATGGGTGCGCTCCCCTGGCCGATTATTTTCGCTGCCGTCATCTCGCTGTTCTTCCTGAAGCTCATGGGCAACGCCAGCCTCAACGAGGCCAACGTCACCCACACCATCATGTCCGCGGGCGCCATGGTCGCCGGCGGCCTGGCGTTTACCATCCCGGGCGCCTGGATGCTGGGCTATGCCGACCAGATCAGCTGGCTCGACATGTTTATCGTGGCACTCGTCGGCACCATCTTGGGCCTGCTGGCAACGGCGCTCATCCACCGCCACTTTATCGTGGACGCCGCGCTGGAGTTTCCCACCGGCAATGCCGCAGCTCAGACACTGCGCGCCACCGAGGCCGGCGGCAAGACCGGCAAGCAGCTCTTTGGCTCCATGGCCATCGCAGGCATCTACAGCGTGCTTCGCGACGCTCTGGGCGTGGTGCCCAGCATGCTGTGCACGCTCAATATTCCCGGCGTGACCTTTGCCATCTATAACTCGCCCATGCTGCTCTCCATCGGCTTTTTGGTTGGCTTCGCCCCGGTTGCCTTCTGGTTTGCCGGCGCGCTGCTAGGTAACTTTGGCATCATCGTGGGCGGCACCGCTGCCGGTCTATTCGACATTGTGACTGCGCAGGGCATCGTCAAATCGCTCGGCATGGGCCTCATGATGGGCTTTGGCGTCGCTGTCGTCCTCAAGGACATCCTGCCGCAGGTCACCGGCATCGCCCGCGGCCTCGCCGCCGACAGCTCCAGCGACACCGACGAGCAGTCGCTCATCTCGGGCTCGCTTAAGCTCGACGCCGGCATCATCGGCCTGGGTACTGCCGCCATCGCCGTGATCGTCGCCATCGCGCTCGACCTTGGCCCCGTCCCGGCCGTCATCGTCACGCTGTTCACCTTTGTCACCACCATCATGAGCGCGCAGAGCTGCGGCCAGACGGGCATCGACCCCATGGAGATCTTCGGCCTCATCGTCATGCTCATCGTGGCTGCCTTCGCACAGATCGCCCAGGTCAAGCTGTTCTTTATCGCCGGCATCGTGGCCGTGGCATGCGGCCTTGCGGGCGACGTCATGAACGACTTTAAGGCCGGCGCCGTGCTGGGCACCAACCCGCGTGCGCAGTGGATCGGCCAGGCCATCGGCGGCATCGTGGGCGCCCTGGTCGCCGCAGCCGTCATGGTCGCGCTCGTCACCGCCTATGGTCCGGACGCCTTTGGCCCCGACAAAAGCTTTGTTGCCGCGCAGGCAAGCGTCGTCGCCACCATGGTCTCGGGCATCCCGAGCGTGCCGTGGTTCGCAGGTGGCTTTATCGCCGGCATCGTCATGTACTGGCTCGGCATTCCGGCCATGATGATCGGCCTGGGCGTGTACCTGCCGTTCTACATGTCGCTCACGGCCTTCTTGGGCTCCTGCGCCAAGCTCGCCTACGACAAGTGGGCCGCACGCCGCGACGCCGCTGCCGGTCTTTCGGACGAGGAGAAGGCCTCCAAGGATGCCGCCTTCCAGGAGCAGGGCCTGGTCGTCGCCAGCGGCCTGCTCGGCGGCGAGTCCATCGTCGGCGTTATCCTGGCGTTTGTCTCTGTTGGTCTGAGCCTGCTGGGGTAGGCCGAACAACAACGCACCAGCGCAGAGCGCGGGGTCGGAATCAAACCGGCCCCGCGCTTTTTTGTCTATTTGACTCTTATGATCCTCACGGCGTTTTAGCCATGTCGATTGTCCTGACTTCCAGGTCAACAAACCTTGTCTGACACCTCGCCTAACGCGGTGTAGAGTAAAGACGACAGACGCAAGAAGCGGCTCAGAAGCTAAACGAGGTAAGCATGGAACTCGACAAACAACAGATCAAGCGGCTGCGCGAGCGTCATCATCGTCGTCACGGTATACGCCCTGCACACAGCGAGGCCATGGAGAATGCCACCCGTTTCCTTAAGCAGGCGTTCAACATACGCGAGGGACGCGCGCCCTATCACGTGATTCGCAAGCGCTTTGTAAACGGGGCGCGCCTGACTGGCTCGCACTTATGCATCCTGATCATTGCCATGTTGATCGCGAGCATCGGCCTCGATATCAACTCGGATATCGCCATTGTAGGTGCCATGCTCATCTGCCCGCTCATGGGCTCGGTCCTTGCCATGGCATATGGCATCGCCACGCTCGACCGCGAGATTACCGTCGAGGCCATTGCCGGTCTCGCGTTGCAGATGGCCTTCTGCCTGATCACGTCCACGCTGTACTTTAAGCTCTCGCCCCTTGGCACCACCACGGCCGCCATCATCGACAACTCGACACCGACTGTGTGGGACCTTGCCGTCGCGCTCGCGGGCGGCTTTGCGGGCGGACTGGGCAACTCGCGCGACCAGGAACCCGCCACGCTCATCGCCGGCGTGGCCGTGGCGACCGCGCTCATGCCGCCCCTGTGCGCGGCGGGCTATGGCATCGCCATCGCAAGCGGGGCGCTGTTTCTTTCAGCCCTCTACGAGTTTGGTATCAACGTGGTCTTTATCGCACTGGCGGCCGAATCCGTGCTGCTTCTTTTGCGCGTGCCGCTCAAGCGCGACCTCAACGGCGACGGCATTGTGACCGCCGAGGAAAACGCCGAGGTCAACGAGCTATCGCGCAAGGTGCGCCGCCACATCATCGTGGGCACGGTGATCTTTGCCATCCCCTGCATCGTTATGACCGCGGGGTCCATTGGCTCGGCGCAGGCCGGCGTGCAGGACGGCTACGGCGTCACCGAAACCACGCGCGAACTTGCCGCGGTGCTGCCGGGCTTTAAGGATTACACCGTCGCCGTCGAGACCTCGGCTACCGAAGGCGAGGAAGAGGGCATGGTCGAGCGCGAGGTTGTCGCTCACGTGACAACAAGTGAGGCGCTCGGGGCACACGACCGCCGCGTTGCCCGCAAGCTCATCGATCTCAACGTGCCAGAGCTCGATCGCGTGGAGTTTGACGTGAAGTGATGCCGGCGCGGGATGAGCGCTCGCACGGACGCAAGTTATGACGAGGCGCAGACGCGATACGGACGCGAGCAAATAGCGTGGTGCAGTTCACACCCGCGCCCCGCTCGCCGTTTTATTGCCGTGAATCAACTGTCCACATCGACATCGCCAGACTCCACCATAAACGCCGGATCGGTGCTCACCAGATAAAAACGGGTCACCTTGGTATCTCTAAATAGGTAGAGCAAGCCCTGATCGCGTCGGCGCGAAATATGCGCCACGTGGACCGTACCGAATATTTCGCCGTTTTCATTCTTTAATATCAGAATGTTGGGGTCATCCGTACGCTTAAACTGCCCGTCTGTGCAGATTCCGTCTTGGTCAACCAGCTGCCATCGACAGTTGTCCTCCTCAAGAAAAGCCAGGGTTTCCCGACTCGTTTTGTCATCCCGATAGTAACCATCAATGGCGAAGCCTTCGGAAGCACATTCCTGCATATAGGATGTTTCTCGACTTATAGCGAACTGCCCCATAGCGCCCAGGAGCACAGCTAGGCAAACCACTGCAAGGGTTATCGAGATAGTACGGCGGCCCATATTAACCAGCCCGATACTTGTTTAACGGAGCGTGAAACATACTTGGCACCTCCGATATCAGAGCAAACGTCACCCGCAGCCCGGCGGCAGTCATATGTTTCCAACATCAAACCATATGGCAACCACTCGCGAGAGGAGTATCGGCGAACGGTGCATTTTTGCGCTCCATTGGTCAAACGTCAACGCGCGCTACAGCTCTTGCCCGATCAATTCAGATTTTGTCGCATACTACCGTAGATCCCCAACGCTTCCACCCCCAAGAGATCATTTTTAGTACGTAAAGAAGCCCTCGCCCGAGCTTTCGCCCAGCTTGCCTTCGTCGAGCATTTTCTTGAGGACGGACGCCATAGCCTTAAAGTTGTAGGGCATCATCATTTTTTTGAGCAGCGGGCTCACCAAGCCCGGCACCTTCTGATACTGCATGACGATGTTGTAGGCCGTCTGGATACCCACCGTGTCGAATACGCGAAACGGACCCTTGGGGGCACCGGTGCCACGCGTCCACGCGAGGTCGATGCTCTTGGGATCGCTCACGCCCGAGACATACAGGTCAAGGCCCGAAAGCAGCCACGGCACCAGCATGGAATTGAGCAGGTAGCCGTTCTTTTCCTTGTTGACGGGCAGCGCCAGCATGCGGATGTCGTTGGCAAAGTCGACGAGCTCGTCGAAGTAGCGTTTGTCGGCCTGGTCCTGCGCCATGACCTCGGTCATGTTGTTCTTCCAGATGGAGTTGGCAAAGTGCAGCGACAAGTACTTCTCGGGGCGGCCGGTGTACTTGGCAAAGGTGCTCGGCAGCAGCGTGGAAGAGTTGGTAACGATGACGGTCTTTTGCGGTAGTACCGGGGCGAGCTTCTTGTAGAAGTCGATCTTTGCCTGGGTGTCCTCGGCCATAGACTCGATGACCAGGTCGGCGTCGGCCACGGCCTTGGCAAGATCGAGCTCCAGCTTGAGCGTGGAGTAGGCGCGCTCAACGGCAGCGAGCGCCGCCTCCTTGTCGAAGGGCTTGCCGCTATCGGCGATACCGGCACACCACTCGCCCGTGCCGTCCGCCATGCCCTCGATAGCAGCGATGTACTCCTTGCGCACGTGATCGATCTTGGGCTGGGTGCGGCCGATGCTGCCCTCGCTGCGCAGCCAAATCGTTACATCAAAGCCGCAGTAGGCAGCCTGAAAGGCAATCTGGCTTCCCAACACGCCGCCACCGGCAACACAAACGGTCTTGTAGCTCATGGAACGGTCCTCTCTTGCGTAATTCCATAGATGTGTATTTATTCAACCGTAAGAGGACTGCACGCCGGGCATATGTTCTATAAACGGACAGTAATTTGCGGCGAGCGGCAACACCTGTTCATTATCTCAGGGTTCCATGTCCAGCAAAAACGGGTGGTAGCCGGTACGGCTACCACCCGTTTGTCTCATATCTAGCCCAAAGCAGGCCAGTTACTTCTTAATGCCACGTCCCAAACGCTTGGCGACCGATGCAACGGCCTCCTCGCTGGCCGGCCCGCAGCTCACGCAGCCATCGTGGGCACGCATCTGGCCGGTGACCTCGTCCATCGCGAGCGGCGCCACCTTCTCGAGCTTAAAGCCCTTGCCGGCGCGCATGTTTTCCTTGGCCACGCTGATCATGAGCTTAATGCGGTTGAGCTGGTTGACCTCGGACGCGCCGGGGTCGTAGTCCACCGCGACGATGTTGCTCTCGGGGTGCTGGCGGCGCAGCTCCTTGATCACGGCCTTGCCCACCACGTGGTTGGGCAGGCACGCGAAGGGCTGCGTGCAGATGATGTTGGGCGCGCCGTGATCAATCAGGTCGAGCATCTCGGCCGTGAGCAACCAGCCCTCGCCCATGTTGTTGCACACCGAAAGCACCGTGCGGGCCTTGTCGGCCATGGTGCCGATGCGCTCGGGCGCCTCAAAGCGGCGGGACTTCTCGAGCATCTCCTCCACCGGCGTACGCATCCAGTCCACGAGCTTAATAAGCGCTTGCATGCCCGCGCGCGTAGTGGCAGAGCTTCCCAGCTCGTCCTTCTGCAGCTCGGCATTGCTCATGGAGTACAGGAAGAAGTCGAGCAGGCCCGGCACCACGGCCTCGCAGCCCTCGCGCTCGATCACGTCGACCACATGGTTGTTAGCCGTGGGGTGGAACTTGACCAAGATCTCGCCGACCACGCCCACGCGCGGCTTGGTGCCCTCGCCCACAAGCGGCATGGTGTCGAACGCGTGGATGGCCTCGCGGCACAGCTTGGTGTAGTTGTGGCGGTTGAACTTGGGCGCCAGCTTGCGGGCTCGTGCCATGTACTCCTCGTAGAGCGCGTTGGCGGCACCGGACGTGGCCTCGTACGGGCGGCAGCGATAGAGCATCTGCATCATCACGTCGCCAAAGAGCACTGCGTACACGGCCTGCTTAAGCAGCGCCGGCGTAATCTTAAAGCCGGGGTTGTCCTCGCCGAGCGCCACGGCCGAAAGCGAGATCACCGGGATCTCGGGGTGACCGCTCTCGCGCAGGGCCTTGCGGATGAGCGCGATGTAGTTGGTGGCACGGCAGCCGCCGCCGGTTTGGCTGATAACCACGGCCGTCTTGGACAGATCGTACCGACCGCTCTCGATGGCCTCCATAATCTGACCCGTTACCAGGATCGACGGATAGCAAATGTCATTGTTCACATAGCGCAGGCCAGCCTCGACGGCGTCGTGATCGGTTGAGGGCAGCAGCTCCAAGTTGTAGCCGGCACCGCGGAACACCTCTTTGACCAGGTCAAAGTGAATCGGCGCCATCTGCGGGCACAGGATGGTATAGCCCTCGTCACGCATCTGCTCGGTAAAGGGCACCTTGGGCCATGCGGTCGAGGCGCTCTCACGCTGCGCCTCGAACGTGTACTTGCGGCTCGCGAACGCGGGGGCATCCGTGGAAGGCGCCACCGGCGCGGCATCGCCCTGCTCGTAGGCCTCGCCCGCGGCCGTGGCCTCTGCCAAGCGCTCGGCCTCCTGGTCCTTGAGCGCCGCCATGAGCGAGCGGATGCGGATGCGCGCGGCGCCCAGATTGGACACCTCATCGATCTTGAGCACGGTGTAGATCTTGCCGCTGGCCTCAAGGATTTCCTGCACCTGGTCGGTGGTCAGGGCGTCCAAGCCGCAGCCGAAGGAGTTGAGCTGAATCAGGTCCAGGTCGTTGCGCATCGTCACAAAACGGGCGACGGCGTACAGGCGGCTGTGGTACATCCACTGGTCGACGACGCGAATCGGACGCTCGGGCTTCACCAGGTGCGCAAGCGAATCCTCGGTAAAGACCGCAAAGCCAAAGCTCGAGATAAGCTCGGGAAGGGCGTGGTTGATCTCGGGGTCGTTGTGGTAAGGACGGCCGGCGAGTACGATGCCGTGGCCGCCGTGGTCCTCGACCCACTTAAGGGCCTCCTCGCCCATGGTCTGGATATCCTCGTGGAAGCGCGCATCGGCCTCAAAAGCAGCGTTGACGGCGGCATCGACCTCGGAGCGCGTGATCTTGGGACCGCGCACACGACCGCGACCGGCTTGCGCATCGGCCACACGGTCGACGGCGAGCACCTGGTATAGACGGCGCTTGAGCTCGGTCTTGTCGTGATAGGGCACAAACGGGTACAGGAACTCGATGTTCTGCTCGCGGATCTCGTCGATGTTGAGCGCCAGCGCCGTGGGGTAGCTCATGACGATGGGGCAGTTATAGCAGTTGCCGGCGGTCGGATCCTCCTTGCGCTCCCAGCGCACGCACGGCATCCAGATGAAGTCGACGTCACGGTCGATGAGGTTCATCACGTGGCCGTGGCTCATCTTGGCCGGGTAGCACACACTCTCGGACGGCATGGACTCGATGCCCGCCTGGTAGGTCTTTTTGCTCGACTGATCGGACAGCTGCACACTAAAGCCCAGGCGCGTAAAGAACGCATGCCAGAAGGGGTAGTTCTCGTACATGTTGAGTGCGCGCGGGATACCCACGGTGCCGCGCGGGGCCTCGTCGGGGCTCAGCACCTCGCGGTCAAAGAGCAGCTCGTTTTTCTTTTTGAAGAGGTTGGGGGCCTCGGTCTTCTGCTTTTTGTGACCGGCGCCCTTCTCGCAGCGGTTGCCGGTAATGAAGCGCCTGCCGCCGCCAAAGTCGTTGACGGTAAGCTGGCAGTTGTTAGAGCAACGGCCGCAGCGGACATGCTTTTGCGTCACGGTGAGGTGCGCGATGTCTTCGGCAGAAAGAATGGTCGAGGTGCCGTTCGCGCCGGCGCGATCGCGGGCGAGCAGGGCCGCACCGTAGGCGCCCATGCAGCCGGCGATGTCGGGGCGCACGGCGTGAACGCCGGTGAGCTGCTCAAACGCGCGCAGCGTGGCATCGGACATAAAGGTGCCGCCCTGGACGATCACCTGGCTGCCGATCTCCTTGGGATCGCGCAGCTTAATGACCTTGAACAGAGCATTCTTGATGACGGAATAGGACAGGCCGGCCGCGATGTCGCCCACCGTGGCGCCTTCCTTTTGCGCCTGCTTGACGCGCGAGTTCATAAAGACCGTGCAGCGACTGCCCAGGTCGACCGGGGCCTTGGCATGGATGGCGGCGTTGGCGAACGCGTGCACGTCCATGTTCATAGAGACGGCGAAGCTCTCGATAAAGCTACCGCAACCCGACGAGCAGGCCTCGTTGAGCATGATGTGCTCGATTACACCGTCCTTGACGCGCAGGCACTTCATGTCCTGGCCGCCAATGTCCAGAATAAACTCGACGCCGGGCAGGAACGCCTTGGCGCCGCGCAGGTGCGCAACGGTCTCGATCTCGCCGGAGTCGGCCTTGAGGGCTTCGATGAGCAGTGCCTCGCCATAGCCGGTAGTGGTCACGTGGCCGATGGTGCAGCCGGCGGGAATGTGGTTGTAGAAATCGGCCATGATGACCTTGGCCGTGCCCAGGATGTCGCCGTTGTTGTTGCCGTACCAGGTGTGCAGCAGCTGACCGTCCTCGCCCACGAGCGCGGCCTTCATGGTGGTGGAGCCGGCGTCGATGCCGATGAACACGCGTCCGGTGTAGCCTTCGAGCTTGCCCTTGGGGACGACCTCTGTGTCGTGGCGGGTCTTGAACTCGGCAAAGTCCTCGTCGGTGGCAAAGAGCGGATCCAGACGCTCGACCTCGGCACCCTGCGTGTCACCCAGGGCATCGATGGCCTCGATGAGCTGCGGGAACGTGCTGAGCTTATTGGACTCGTGCGCCATGGCGGCGCCGCTCGCCACAAACAGGTGAGCGTTTTGGGGCACGATACGGTGCTCCTCGTCCAGGTTGAGCGTGAGGTAGAAGCGGTGGCGCAGCTCGGAGAGGTACTGCAGCGGGCCGCCCAGGAAGGCGACGTTGCCGCGGATGGGACGGCCGCACGCCAGACCCGAGATGGTCTGGGTCACGACAGCCTGGAAGATGGAGGCGGCCACGTCCTCGGGGCGGGCGCCCTCGTTGAGCAGCGGCTGGACGTCGGTCTTGGCAAAAACGCCGCAGCGGCTGGCAATGGGATAGATGGTGGTGGCGTTGGCCGCGAGTTCGTTAAGGCCGCTGGCGTCAGTGTGCAGCAGGGTTGCCATCTGATCGATGAACGCGCCCGTGCCGCCGGCGCAGGTGCCGTTCATGCGCTGCTCAATGCCATTATCGAAGTAGATGATCTTGGCGTCCTCGCCGCCCAGCTCGATGGCGACATCGGTGGCCGGGATGAGGGTCTCGACGGCACGCTTGCTGGCGATGACCTCCTGGACAAACTCCAGGTCGAGCCACTGGGACAGCAGCAGGCCACCCGAGCCGGTAATGGCGCAGGTCATCTGGGCCGTCGGCAGCACGGTCACAGCGCCCTCGAACAGGTCGCGGGCGCAGGCACGGACGTCGGTGTGGTGGCGCTGGTACTTGGCGTAGACAATCTGGTTGTCGTCGTTGAGCACGGCGAGCTTAACGGTGGTGGAGCCCACGTCGATGCCCAGGTGCAGGTTGCCGTGGGCGTTGCCGGGGTTGAAGATCGCGCCTTCGGGGGCGTGGGCGGCGGCTACGGGCTCAGCGGCGGTGGCGGGCTCGCTGGCAACGGACGTCTCCCCTGCCGCGTTCTTGGCATCGGCAACTGCCTCGGCGACCTTCTCGGCAGCGGCAGTCGCGGCCTTCTGCGCGGCGTCCACCACGGCGGGCGCGGCCTCGCGTGCGGCAGCGACCATGCGGTCCTTGATGCCCTCGACGAGTTTGCTCATTGTCTCTCCTCTTAGTTGTTGGACTCGACGGTTGCGGCGGTGTCGGCCGCGTCCTCGAGCTGCAAGTTCAATAGCTTCATGCCGTATTCCGGCACGTTGATATCGATGGGTTGGCCATACAGGTCACCGGGGCGCACAAAAGCGAGCACCGTCATAATGCGCGCCATGGCCTCAGGCGATTCGGTGAGTCCACGCTCAAACCAGCGCTGAATCATGCCGACCTCGGCACTTACGACGTAGGTAACGTAGTAGTCAAAGAACGTGCCCAGCGCCAGGCCCAAAATGCCCGTCTGCGCACGCGGCACCACAGCCTCACGAGCGGTGTCGATGATCCTTTTAATGAAGGCCTGGTCGCCGCCCGGACCCAACAGCGCACCGATTAAGTCGCGGTTGGCCGCAAGATAACGCAGCAGCTCAACCGAACCGGGCGCCGGCTCGAGCTCATCTATGTTGTGATAGAGATCGGGCAGCTGAGCTGCGGTGATGAGCTCAATGCGCTCACGGATCTCGGCCAGCAAGCCGTCCTCGATTTGATTGATAAAGTCAGGGATATCGCGGTAGTGCGAATAGAACGTGCGGCGCGTAAGACCGGCGCGCTCGGTGAGCGACGCGACATTAATGCGCGAAAGGTCGCCGCTTTCGGCAAGCTCGCTGGCAAGTGCCTGGCGAAGGGCACGCTGCGAGCGAAGGGACCGGCGATCGCATTTCTCGAGCTGGGACAAGCGTCCTCCTTGTTACTCAGCCTGTGCGCTATTGCACAGTGCGAGTATTATTGCACACCGTGTGCATCAACACGTAAAGGCAATATTTTGGATGTGATAAAGGGACAGCCCCTTTGTCCCTTTGTCCCAGCCTGAAGCGACATTGCCGATTGTCCAAAATGTCATTCGTGGGTAGAATAGTGTCGACGGCAGCCCAAGTTCTGGAAAGCTGGGCAGCGCCGTTGCTTGTTTTAGGGGGTCAACGCCTTAGCGGCGGCGACCCCTTCTGTTACGCTTCGAGCGTTGCTTGAGTGCCTCGGAAAGTCCGATAAGCGTCGTAAGAAGCGAGACCAATGCGGTCAGGAGCCTCACGAAATCAATCAAATCGGTCATGGGCATCACCTCCCATCAGATGGAGGGCGCTGCCCGGCACATGGAACTGCCGCCAACGATACCGATTCTATCAAAGCGCAGTTAAATATGCGAATATATGTTCGTGTTTAAAGAAGCTCGTCCCCACTGTGACAAAGGGACAGTCCCTTTGTCACATTATTCGATGACGGTGCAGGAGTTCTGCTTGCGCATGGTGGCGAGCATGTGTTTGGGGACGGCGTGGACCATGCAGTTGCCGATAGTTGCGCTCGCGGCGGCCTTAGCTGCATCGCTTGCGTTTTTGGTCGCGTAGCTGTGGCGGAAACGCTTGAGCATGGCGATATCGTTGCCGCCGTCGCCGTAGACCGCGACCTCGTCCTCGGCAATACCGTAGTAGCCCGCCAGCCAGGCAATACTCTCGCCCTTGTTGCACGTCACGTCCGTGATTTCGAACATCACGGGGTCAAACGGCGCGTTGACCACACGGTCCGAACGCTCGGCAAGATACGCCTTAAGGTCGCGCTCCAGCTCGCGCGAGGTCACGCGACAGTTGATCTTGCACACATCGTGGCGCAAGATGTCGCCGATCGACTGGTCGAAATACTGCTCCTCGTGATAGCCGCCACGTGCACGCATGCCACGCATCACGATACGCTTGATGGGGCTGTCCTTTTTAAAGCCCGCCTGGTGCATCTCGAACGAACCACTCGAGAACATGCCGTCGGGCGTGGAGCAGTCAAAGCAGATATCCGGAAACTCCTTGAGTAGCTCCTCGGTGATCTGCGGGTCGACGGTCCAGGTTTTGAGCACCTCGCCATGACTGTCGCGCACGATGGATCCGTTGGAGCAGCAGGCGTCAAGCGCCAGGCCTGTAAAGCCATGCTCGCCGATCGGCAGCGTCGAGCGTCCGGTCGCGGGAACCACATGCAAGCCAGCCTCGGTCAGCTCGCGAATGGCGCGGCGGATAGTCCCATCTGCCTCGTGCAGGGCGTTAAGCAGCGTTCCGTCTAAATCACTCGCGAACATCTTGATCATGGACATACCTCTCTTTCGTCTGCACGATATTGTAGACGAGCAGGAGAACTGGAAACGGCGGGGTAAGCAAACCTTACGCGAGGGCTTACACCGCCCAAGGCCTTACTCGCCCGCCCCTTTGCGTTCAAACATGCCGAGCAAAAGAGCGACGAGCACGCCGGCAGCGACCATCGCCGCCATAACGACCGCAGGCGTTGCCATGTCGTAAGCGTAGCCATAAACCATCTGCCCTATCGGAGTGGTGCACGAAAGCAGCAGGTGAACAATCGAGAGAGCCTTTCCTCTCACCCCTCTTGCAGCCTCGCGCTGCACGCGCCCAATAAGCTCGATCGAAGCGATATTGGCCCACAGCATCACCCAGAACATGCCGAGCGAATAGGCGATGCATGCGGCCCATGCGGGCGCGCCGATCGCCAACGATATCCAAACCGGAACGACCCCAAGAGTCGACAACAGGATGTATCGCCCCATGTGCCCCGCGTTGAACCTATACGGTGACATACCGACCATTAGTCCGCCAACGAGTCCGCCGGCCCCGGCCGTCCCCTCAATGAGGCCAACCCATTGAGCGGACGCCCCGAGATGCACTGAAACGACAACGGGGTACCCAACGAGGCGCCCGCGAGCGCCAGGTTGAACAACGCTACCAGCAAAACTGTGAGCAACAGCGTTTGTTTAGCCCCAAAGAAAGCAATCGCATTACGTAGGCCAAGATCGGGGCCCTGGCCCTTTTTCGCATCTCTTTCTTTGTTGCATGAAGGCGCCCGAGAAAACAGCGTGCCAACAATTGCGGAGAAGGCAAAGCCCAAAGATGCCACGGCTCCTGCGCCATCGATTCCAGCCCAGCCGTAAAGGGCCGCCCCGGCAAAGGGGCCCAGGATGTTTGCCCCCATCGTGACTTGAGAAGCCCAGGCGCACCCTCGCTCAACCTGATCTTCACCCAACAGCTCGGGAATAGCGGCCTGAACCGCAGGTTTGCAGATTGCCTGAGCGGCATAGTCGGTACACAGCAACACTATTGTCGACGAGACGCAGCCAAACGCGTTCCGGCACAGGGGCATGCAAGCAGTCACCGCCGCGAGCGCCATCCCAAGAACGCTGAAGATGCGACCGCAATCCGCGCGGTCCGCAAGCACACCGCCCAAAGGTGTTGCCGCAAGATAAGGAAGAAAAGACACCGCCCCCACAAGGCCATATGCGGTGGCAGAGCCCGTCTCGTCCAGCACATAAAGTGGATAAGCAAAGCAGAGAACGACACTTCCCAGAAGCAAGCATGCCTGGGCCAGCAGCAAGGCGGCAAACCGCCGTGTGCTCGCGCGACGGACTGTATCGGCACCCGCCGCGTCAAGTCTTTTCCGCTCGATGGACATGCAAAACTCTCCCCAGATACATACTATTGGTATGTATTATGTACAGCCAACTTTCTCCGGGTAGCGCCGGCGCGTTCCTCCACACAATACATACCGTTGGTATCTATCTAGATGTCTGCCGTCCAGGCATTCCAGACCTTCTTGGTAGTCTCGCAAACGTCCTGCCCCAGGTCGATTCCAAGCGCACGGGACATCCTAGAGAGGCACTCTGCCCTCGCGAGCATCGCCTCAAGCGAATCGTTTGGTCTGAATAGCGGAATCAGCCAAAGATTCGCAAGGAGCGCTATGGCCTCTGCCGCCTGCTCCGGGTACTCGCATGTGAGAGAGCCATCCGCCGCGCCTTCCCGGATGATGGGCAATAGGCAGCGATTGGCTGACTCATCAAATGTGCCCTGAAACTGAATCGCCAATAAGCGCGAGCTCTTGATGGGGTCGGCAGCGGGGCTCATACGTCGCCACAGCTCTACCTGGGGAACGATCGAATCCGCAGAGTACAGGCGCTGGAGCTTCTGCGCCCCGTCAAGGCGCCGGTCCTCGAAAAGCTTTTGACGAGCCTCGACGACGGGAGCCATCGCCCGATCAAACGCGGCGTTGAAAATCTCTTCTTTGCTCTTGAAGTGATGATAGACAGCGCCCTTGGTCATGCCATCGAGACGGTCAACGATATCTTGAATGCTCGTCCCCTCATAACCCTGTGCACAGAATAGCTCCAGTGCCGCGTCGAGAATCTTCGCGACCGTCTCCTCGGGATATTTATTGCGACCCATAATCCGTCCATCCGCAACACAAGCCTTATGCCTCACTGCAGTATTTTAACGTTGCAGATGACAGACGGTCGGCCCTACACCGCGGCGGGGCCGTGTTCGCCGGTACGGATGCGGATAACATCCTCGACCGGCTCGACCCAAATCTTGCCGTCGCCGACGGCACCGGTGCGAGCGGCGCTGCAGATAATGTCAACGATACCGTCGACATGCTCGTCGGCGCAGATGAGGGTGAACTGCACCTTGGGGATCGTGTTGACGAGCAACTCGTTGCCGCGCACGTATTCCTTCCAGCCATGCTGCGCGCCGCATCCCTGCACCTGGTTGATAGTCATACCGCGAACATCAGCAGCAAACAGCGCATCTTTAAGAACCTCAAGCTTCTCAGCACGAACGATCGCCGTAATTTTCTTCATAGTGAATTCCTCTCTTCAATAAAAGAAATGAGTTGCCATTCAATGAGGCGGGTTTCCCAGGTGCCGCAGATTGGGTTGAAAGAGGAGCGCCGCGTACTTTTGTACGCAAGCGACGGTTTGAAACCCAAGGTGCGGTGCCTGGGGAAGCCGCGCGACGATTGAACGGCAAGGTGCGGAGCCTGGGGAAGCTGCTAATCGAGTCCCGAGAAGGAGGGGTACGCGCTCTCGCCGTGCTGACTGGCATCCAGGCCCAGCGCCTCGTCGGCCTCGCCCACACGCAGGCTACCGTGGAACAGCGCTTTGACCACCGCGGCGATTGCCAAGTCGAGCACCAGCACAATAGCGACCGTCACCACAATGCCCAGGACCTGCGAGATGAGCAGCGACACGTCGCCCGTGTAGAATAGGCCGCCCTTACCGGTCCACGAAAGCCCCGGCACGCAGAACAGACCCGTGAGCACGCCACCCAAGATGCCGCCAATGCCGTGGCAGCCAAACGCGTCGAGCGCGTCGTCGTAGCCGAACTTGGTCTTAAGATGGCTGATGGCCAGGTAGCAGACGGGCGATACGATCAGGCCCATGACCAACGCTGCCCACGGCTCGACAAAGCCCGCGCCCGGCGTGACCACCACAAGGCCCGCAACCAGACCGGTGCTGGCACCCACCAGCGTGGGGCGACCGGTGTGCACGCGCTCGACGGCAAGCCACGAGACCATGCCTGCCGCGCTGGCCGTCACGGTGTTGAGGATGGCGAGTGCCGCCACGGCGTCGGCCTTAAACTCGCTGCCGCCGTTAAAGCCAAACCAGCCAAACCAAAGCAGGCCGGCGCCCAGCGCCACAAACGGTACGTTATGCGGACGATAGCTCACCATGCCAAAACCGCGACGACGGCCGAGCATTAAGCAGAGGACCAGGCCGGTAAGACCAGACGAAATGTGCACCACGTCGCCGCCGGCAAAGTCGAGTGCGCCGATGATGTCGCCGATAAAGGAGCCATCGCCGCCCCAAACCATGTGGGCGAGCGGCGCATAGACCACAAGCAGCCAAATGCCCAGGAAGGCCGTCATGGCACCAAACTTAACGCGACCGGCCAGGCTGCCCGTGACGATAGCTGCCGTGATCATGGCAAACGCCATCTGAAAGGCGATGTTGATGATCTGAGGGTAGACGGCACCGTCCGCGGCATTGCCCTCGGCCGCCTGCAGCACCTGGTTGAGCACCGGCAGGCACAGCAGCTGGTCAAGGCCTCCAATAAACGGGCTGGAACCGTCGCCGCCGTAGGCCAGCGACCAGCCGGCAACAATCCACAGCACACCAACCAGGCCAATGGCGCCAAAGCACATAAGCATGGTGTTGATGACATTTTTGCGCCTGGACAGGCCGCCATAGAAAAACGCCAGACCCGGTGTCATTAAAAACACGAGCATGGTGCAGATGAGCATAAACGTTGTCGATCCCGTATCGTACATTCGCTCCCCCTTGGTCGCATGGACGTTGTCGGCGCCCATAATGCGGCCGAGGGGCAACTGGTGTAGACCAGATACGGCGTTGTTAAACGCCGCGTTGTCGAATGGAAACGGTGCCGCAATCTTGGAAACGGCGCGGCAACGGGCGCGAAACGAACGGGAAACGTGCGAACGAGAAGGGCGCGCTTGGCCCCGCTCTGGCTAGCGCCGGAACAGCTCGCGGGCTCGATCGCGGAGGTCGGTAGCTCGGATGACGCCCTCGTAGCGATTGATGCGCAGACGCGGGAAGGCGTTAAAGAAGCGCAGGTCGCGACGGCTGAGTGACACGCTCGGCACCGGACGGCTCATGCGCTTGCCGGCAAGGCGACGACTGAGCGACGGACGCGACATGCTCGGCGCGGCATCGGCAACGCGGCGGGCAGCAAGCGCCAGGCCGCGAGCACCATCCGAGATAAACGTCGGCATCGAAGCCTTCTCGCGCAGGGCATCGAGCGCGGCGTCACCCAGCTCGGCCAGCCACGCGTTAACGGCGCGACCGCGGATATGCGTCTGCGCCACCGAGTCGATCGCCGAATCGGGAATACGTTCGAGCATTGAGTCCGAGGCATCGGCAAGCGACTCGTTGATGCGGTCGGCAAGGTCGGCACGCACACGCTCAAGCTGATCGGACAGGCGGCGCCAGCTGGCCAACGAGCACACCGCGTCGACCATCATCGCGACCGCGACGATAAAGGCGGACAGCCGCACAATCGGCACCGGCAGATGGCCAAGCAGCCCCAGCAATGCCGGCTCCACTAAACGGCAAATGCACAACGCACCCAAGCCAAACGCGAAGGCCCAGTACAGGCAGATGCGTCCGTGCAGGTTAAACGGCAGGTGCGAGTAATCCCAAAAGCGCGCACCTGTTGTTTTTTCCAACAAAACGCCTACGCCGTACTCAATCACGCTGCATACGAGCGCCGCGGCAACAAACTGGCTCGAGGCATCCGGAATCCCGCGCAGCAAAAGCCAGCAGGCTATGCCGCCCACACCATAGATAGGACAACACGGCCCCAGCAAAAAACCGCTGTTGGCAAAGCGTCCGTGGTTGAGCATGGCGCAGACTGTCGACTCCCACGCCCAGCCGCAAAACCCGTAAAAGGCAAACGAGAGTACCAGCGCTGAGAGTGGGCAGGCGGCAAGTGTCGCGCCGTCAAATGCCATATCAATCGCGGTTCCCACCGTCTACCCTCTCCTCTTTTCGCTCGATTCTTTACTCGAGCCGTCACTCGAGCCCTCGTTCAAATCGTTCGCGCCGCCTTTGCGCGGCAGACGGCCGGCGACCGTCTCACGCAGCGCGCACCACTTATCAGCCAGGCACACAATCCATGCCTCGCGACACGTCGGCGGCACTGGCACCAGCGGAAACATATGTCGCGCGATAATATTCCGTTCGCGCGGCGTCAGCTCAAAATCCTCTTCGGCACGTGCCAAGGCAAAAAATGGATGCCGAAATCCGTGCAGCCGATGGCTCGGATCAGAGTCATGCCAATCGTAGAGAAAGTAATCGTGTAACAAGGCTCCGCGCAGCAGCGAGGCGCGGTCGACCGAAATGCCAGCACGGCCCAGGCGCTCGGCAAAGGACAGACTTGCCCGCGCCACCGAGGTCACATGCGCATAGACCGTCACATCGCCATGCTGGATAAACTCGCGCGTCAGGTCCAGACGGCCCGCCTGCGCCAGTTGACGGGCAGCATGGTCTACTTCGCGCGCGATGCTCTCGGCACGAACGGTTTCGGACATGCGGCCTCCTTCCAGCGGCTCTCGACGGCAAGCCACAGCCTGCACGCAATGAATAAAATCACCATGGAACTTATCAGTATGGCATCGGGCAAAACGTTTTGCCCCGCCAGTTGGCGAATTACCGCGCCGCCGTCACATATCAAACGCCAAAATGTGCGAGACTGTCTTGTGCAATTGTGCCGGCCGAGGGAGCGCCGGTGCTCGATTCGCATGGAGTAACCCACAACGATGCTGCTTACGCAAACGACAACGCCCGAGGACGTCAAGGCTCTCGACCGCGCCGAGCTTCCGCTGCTCTGCGGCGAGATCCGTCAGGCAATCCTCGAAAGCTCCGCCGCCGTCGGCGGGCACGTTGCCCCCAACCTGGGCGTCGTTGAGCTTACGGTTGCGCTTCATCGCGTGTTTAGCTCCCCCATCGACAAAATTGTCTTTGACGTTTCGCACCAGACCTACGCCCACAAGGCGCTGACTGGGCGCGCGTATACCTATATCGACCCGGCACGCTACGGCGAGGCCTCTGGCTTTGCCAATCCCGACGAGTCCGAGCACGACCTGTTCGCCATGGGCCATACCTCCACGTCGGTGAGCCTGGGCTGCGGCCTGGCGCACGCGCGCGACCTGGCAGGCGACATCTACAACGTCATTACCGTCATTGGCGACGGCTCGCTTTCGGGCGGTCTAGCGTTTGAGGGCTTCAACAATGCCGCCGAACTCGACAGCAACTTGATCATCGTCGTCAATGACAACGACCAGTCCATCGCCGAAAACCACGGTGGCCTGTATCGCAATCTGGCCGAGCTGCGCGCCAGCAACGGCACCTGCGAGCGCAACGTTTTCCGCGCGATGGGGCTCGACTACCGCTATCTGGACGCCGGCAACGATGTGTTGACCCTCGTCGACGCGCTGCAGGAGCTGCGCGATATCGATCATCCCATCGTGCTGCACGTCTCCACCGCCAAGGGCAAGGGCTTTGAGCCGGCCCAGAGCGACCCCGAGCGCTGGCACCACGTGGGTCCGTTTGACATGGCAACCGGGCGCAAGCTCTGCCCGGGCCATCCGAGCGAGCCTGCGCCGCGCACCTATGCCGACATTACGGGCGAGGCGCTCAGCGCCGCCATCGAGCGCGATCCGCAGGTCGTTGGCATCACGGCCGCCACGCCCTACATCATGGGCTTTACACCCGAGCTTCGCGCCGCGGCAGGCAAGCAGTTTGTCGATGTGGGCATTGCCGAGGAGCATGCCGTGACCTTTGCCACCGCGCTTGCGCGCTCGGGCGCCAAGCCGGTCTTTGGTGTGTACGGCACTTTTTTGCAGCGCGCCTACGACGAACTGTGGCACGACCTGTGCCTCAACGACGCCCCGGCGACCATCCTGGTATTTGGCGCGTCGATCTTTGGCACCACATCCGAGACGCACCTCTCGTTCTTTGATATTTCCATGCTGGGCGGTCTTCCCAACATGCACTACTTGGCGCCGACCTGCATGGAGGAATATCTGTCCATGCTGAGCTGGTCGCTCGATCACCGCGAGCATCCCGTGGCGATTCGCGTGCCGGGCATTGGCTTGGTAAGCCGCCCCGACTTGGCGCCTGCCGAGGACGCCGATTACGGCGCCGTTCGTTACAACGTGGTGCGCCAGGGTCGCGACGTAGCAGTGCTCGCGCTCGGCGATTTCTTTGAGCTGGGCGAGCGCGTAGCAAACCGTTTGGCAGCCGAGTACGGTATCGAGGCCACGCTCGTCAACCCGCGCCATGCAACTGAGCTCGACCGTGAGTTCCTCGACAGCCTTGCCGCCGAGCATCGCGTTGTCGTCACCCTCGAGGACGGCATCTTGGACGGCGGCTGGGGCGAGCGCGTGGCGTGCTACCTGGCCTGCACACCGCTGCGCACGCGCACCTTCGGCATCGCCAAGGGCTTCCCCGACCGCTACGACCCCAACGAGCTGCTCGCTCAGAACGGCATGACGGTCGAGAACATGGCCGCCGAAGCCGTAAGGCTACTCAACGAGTAAGAAAACCTCCGCAAGGAAAGCACCCCTGCGGAGGTTTTTATTTTCGCGGCGCGATTATCTCAATCTGTAACATCTATGGCCCGAATTCCCGTCTAACTGTTACAGATCGAGACAAACCGTCTTTGCCCCTGACCTTTGTCTCAATCTGTAACAGATAGAGACCTTTTGCCCGTCTAACTGTTACAGATCGAGACATTCGAATTCCGCTGAAGAGAAAATCTCAATCTGTAAATCTCAATCTGTAACAGTTACTCGGCAAAAATGGCTGCAGATGTTACAGATTGAGACAAAACAGTAAGGCATGCCGCCGCACCCGCCCAAACCACCGCAAAGGTGCCTGTCCCCTTTTGGTGGGTACAATAACCCATAAGGTAAGTATGTTTCTGAGTTATTTCGTGTTGACCCGTCTGAGCGCGATAGGGTATAACTCTACTCAACCGCTAGGGATTTTATTGAGAAAGGTGTTCTACCATGAGCAAGAACCTCTCCCAGCAGGTCGTTCTCGACCGCCGCGGCTTCGTTGCCGCCACCTTCGCAACCGTCGCCGGCCTTGGTCTTGCCGGCTGCTCCGACACCAGCGCCGAGGCCGACAAGGGCTCCGCCGCCTCCTCCAAGAACTCCGAGGATACCGAGGTTTCCGCCACGCTCGACGCCAAGGCATTCGACAATCTCGTCAACGATGGCCCCAAGGCCGATGACGACGCCATCGCCGCCAGCAACTGGGCCACGGCCGTCAAGGACGCCGGCGTCTTTAAGATCGGTGGCGTTCAGACCTCCACACTCTTCTCCCTCCTCAACGAGAAAGACGGTCAGACCCGCGGCTTCGACGCCGGCATCGCACAGCTCCTGTCCAACTACATCCTGGGCGAGAACAAGGTCGAAATCACCCAGGTGACCTCGGACACGCGTGAGTCCGTCCTGCAGAACGGCCAGGTTGATGCCGTCTTTGCCACCTACACCATCACTGACGAGCGTAAAAAGCTCGTCTCCTTCGCCGGCCCCTACTACTACACCCAGCAGGCCATCCTGGTGCTCGCCGACAACGACGACATCAAGAGCGTCGACGATCTGGCCGATAAGAACGTCGCCGTCCAGTCCGGCTCCAACGGCCCCGCCATCCTGGAGGAGTTCGCCCCCAAGGCCAGCCAGCAGGAGTTCAAGACCGACGAGGAAGCCCGCCAGGCACTTCAGCAGGGCCGCGTTGACGCCTACGTCATCGACAACAACATGCAGCAGAGCGCCCTAGTCCGCGAGCCCGGTAAGTATAAGATCGCCGGCAAGCCCTTCGGCAGCAAGGAGCCCTATGGCATCGGCCTGCCGCTCGATTCCGACGGCGTCGCCTTTGTCAACGACTTCCTTAAGAAGATTGAGGACGACGGCACCTGGACCGAGCTGTGGCAGATCTGCATCGGTGACCGCACGGGTGACACCAATGTTCCCGAGCTGCCCGAGATCGGCGCCTAGGCAACGCGCCTAGTAACGGCCGCAACGAAACCATACGGAAACGCACGGTGCGCTTTATTGCGCTAAACTGTTTCCTTACTGAGTTGTCGGGGCTTCCGTACACACGGGAGCCCCTTTCCTTATCGGCGGGAGGTCCGCATGAGTCTCTCCGAGCTCTGGTCGCTCTATGGCCAGAACTATATCGACGCGCTGCTAGCAACCTGGGGCATGACGCTTGAGTCGTTTGCCATCGCCATGGTGCTGGCCGTCGCCGTCACCGTGATGCGCGTGTCGCCGCTCAAGCCGCTGCGCGTCTTTGGCGACCTGTATGTCCAGGTCTTCCGTAACATCCCCGGCATCGCGCTGCTCATTATCGTCGTCTATGCGCTGCCCCCGCTCAAGGTCGTCCTGCCCTACCGCACCTGCGTCATCGTCGCCACAGTGCTCTTGGGTTCTGCCTTTGGTTCCGAGAACTTTATGAGCGGCATCAACACCGTCGGTGTCGGCCAGGTAGAAGCTGCCCGCTCGCTCGGCATGAGCTTCAACCGCATCCTCGCCAAGATCGTGATTCCGCAGGCACTGCGTTCGAGCGTACTGCCCATGACCAACCTCTTTATCGCCGTCATGCTCACCACCGCGCTCGGCAGCCAGGTACCCCTTAAACCGCAAGAGCTCACCGGCGTGGTGAGCTACATCAACACGCGCTCGCTCGGCGGCGTCGCCGCGTTCTTTGTCTCGGCGCTCGGCTACCTGGGCACGGCCTTTGTGGTGAGTCACATTGGCAACTATATCGATAAGAAGGTGAGGATCCTCCGATGAGCAAGCACTCCTCCCCCGCACTCACCATGCGCGACGCGCTCTACGAGGCTCCCGGCCCCAAGATGCGCGCCAAGATTCGCGTCGGCACCGCCATCTCGCTTGTCGCTGTGGCCGCACTTGTCGCCCTCGTGCTGCAGCGCTTTTATGTGACCGGTCAGCTTTCGGTCCACTATTGGTATTTCTTTACACACCTCACCACCTGGAAGTTCCTGCTTGCCGGCTTTGAGGGCACCGTTAAAGTCGCACTCACCGCTGGCGCCATCGCGCTGGTGCTGGGTCTGACCCTCATGCTCGGCCGCACGAGCGACATTAAGCCGCTGCAGCTGGTCTGCCGCGTGCTCACCGATTTCTTCCGCGGTGTGCCGAGCCTGCTGTTCATCTACTTCTTCTTTTTGGTGCTGCCCCAGTACAAGATCGCGCTGCCGTCGTTTTGGATGCTCACGCTTCCCGTCGCGCTCGCTGCAGCCGGCGTACTTGCCGAGATCTTCCGTGCCGGCGTCAACGCCGTGCCGCGCGGCCAGGTCGAGGCCGCCCAGGCGCTCGGTCTCTCCAAGGCTAAAATCACCTTTAAAATCGTGCTGCCGCAGGCTATTCGATTTATTATTCCGTCGTTGATTTCGCAGCTTGTGGTCGTCGTCAAAGACACCACCGTCGCCTACGTGGTGAGCTACCCCGACCTTATGCAAAACGCCCGCGTGCTCATTACCAACTACGACGCCCTCGTGTCGGTCTACCTGGTCATCGCGGTCATCTACATCCTCATCAACGTCGCAATCAACAAGGCCGCTGTCTACGTTTCGCACAAGACCGGCGCGACCATCATTCGCTAACGATTTACCATTTCGAGTCATAAGGAGCCGAGCACCATGGCACAGAGCACTTCTTCTACCGGCAATCAGCCGCTGATTGAGCTCAAGCACGTCGATAAGCACTATGGCGATCTGCACGTCCTCAACGACATCAATCTCTCGGTCGACCGCGGCGAGGTCGTCGTTGTGATCGGCCCCTCGGGCTCGGGCAAGTCGACCATGTGCCGAACCATCAACCGTCTGGAAACCATCGACTCGGGCGAGATCCTCATCGAGGGCGAGCCTCTGCCGCAGGAAGGCAAGGATCTTGCCCGCATGCGCGCCGAGCTAGGCATGGTGTTTCAGCAGTTCAACCTGTTCGCACATATGACCGTGCTGCAGAACGTCATGCTGGGACCGGTCGACGTGCTGGGCGTGTCCAAGGACGAGGCCCGCGAGCGCGCCATGGACCTGCTGAGCCGCGTGGGCGTTGCCGAGCAGGCCGATAAGGTGCCCGCACAGCTCTCGGGCGGCCAGCAGCAGCGCGTAGCCATCGCCCGCTCGCTTGCCATGCAACCCAAGGCCATGCTTTTTGACGAGCCCACGAGTGCCCTTGACCCCGAGATGATCAACGAGGTGCTCGAGGTCATGGTCCGTCTGGCCCAGCAGGGCATGACGATGATCGTCATCACACACGAGATGAACTTCGCCCGCCGCGTGGCCGACCGCGTCGTGTTTATGGCCGACGGCCAGATCGTAGAAACTGGCACGCCCGACGAGTTCTTCGACCACCCCCAGACCAAGCGCGCCCAGGACTTCCTCAACTCCATCAAGGGCCACTAGCCCAATTGCCACGCGGGCAAATTCATCACCAGCGTTTGTCCCACGTCACCCCTGTGCCATGTCCACCCGGATTCGAAAGCCACACCCATGATCGGAACCCGCACCTCATCGTCCTACACTCCGCACGTCGACGTCAATCCCGCCGACCGCCCGCTCATCCTGGTAGCACCACGCTGGGAAGAAGCGAAACCCTATTTGAGCGAGACGCTCTCCCCCAACGAGGAGATTGCGAGCGTCTTTGTCGATGCCATCCTTGCCGCCGGCGGCCTGCCGCTGCAGATGTCCATTACCGAAGACGTCGATGTCATCCGTCATTACGTGGAAATCGCTGACGGTATCGCCATTCCCGGCGGCCCGGACGTCAACCCCAAACGCTGGGGCGACGAGCGTCCGTACGACCCCACGCTGTGCTGCGAAATTCGCGACCGCTTTGAGTTTAAGCTGGTTAACGAGGTGCTTCGCGCCAAGAAGCCGCTCTTTACCACCTGCCGCGGCACGCAGTTGCTCAATGTCGCCACTGGCGGCACCCTGTGCATGGACGTGCCGAGCCTGGGTGCGCGCGAGGGCCGAACGCAGTGGCGCCACACCCACGTGCTCAACGACCCTGTGCACCCTGTCGAGGTCGTGCCGGGCTCGCTGCTGGAGCGCGCGGTTGGCGGGCACGGGCTGATCCAGACCAACTCGGCACATCACTGCTGCGTCGATCGTCTGGGCAAAAGCACGCGCTTGGTCGCCAAGGCAACTGACGGCGTTCCCGAGTGCATCGAAGTCGAAGGCCAGCCTTTCTGCCTGGGCGTGCAATGGCACCCTGAGTACACGTGGAAGACGCTCGAGACCGACTTTAACCTGTGGAAGTCGTTTGTCGAGGCAGCGACCAAGGTTAAGCAGGCCCGCTAGCTTACGAACCACACCGGCTAAAACCATCCATGCCAGGGGGGTGTTCCTATAGTTTTGTCAACTGGGCAATGCTGTTTTCGAGATTGAATCGCGACATGCTAACGCCAGGCCTTTCGGCCGATGGGCTCCAATCTGTTCGGAGCGCTTCGACTAGGCGGCGTA